>DPRZ01000014.1 GCA_003538525.1 Neisseriales bacterium | reverse complement strand
AAACAGCTATAAAATTAAATATTTAAGGATTGTGAGTAATTATTATGGTGGTTTTTAGGATATTTGTGGAGAGTTTTTATTTGATTGTTGATGGGTAATATATTGTAATAATTTGAATTAATTTAAGCATCGAGTAAAGTAAAGTTGTTGGAGCATGTTAGGTGTACCAGTTTGTAAAAAAACTAAATTAAATTGTGAAAATACTGATTTAAATGAGAATGAGAATCATTGTCGTCGTCGTTGATTCTATTGCAGCGCATATAGCTAATTAATCTATAATCAAGTACAATTAGAAATAATTTTTATATTTGAAGGTTAAACTAATGAAGAAAAAATATCTGATTGAATTTATACTCTTTACTAGTTATGTTTTGTTTGCAATGTCATGGGTTGGTTCGGCGACCTTCATGAAAGATATTATGCAAATGACTGGAATGCATAGCTTAACCCAAGCTAGTTTTTTAAGCACTGCATTAACCTTTGCTAAAATTATTGGAACGTTTATCGCCGCGTGGACAATTGTAAAGTTTGGCATTCGTAAAGCTTTCACCGTTGCGATGATTTTAATGTGTTTGAGTATTGTAACCCCATATGCGCCAAATTTCTCAATCTTACTAATTTCACGTTTTCTCATGGGGCTAGGTGGCGCTTTAATTATTGTGTATTTTAATCCGATTGTCTATAAATACTTTGAACCGAGTGAAAGAGCGGTGGTGAATGGATTAAATGCAATTGCTTTTAATGTTGGCACTGCAATTATGCTGTTTGGTGCGGGTGAATTTGCAGCAATCTTTGGCGGCTGGCAGACTACGCTAACGGTGGTGTCTTTAGGCAGCATGCTGATGTTAGTGGTTTGGCTAGTCTTTGGTAAAATTAATCTTGATCAACCACAAGCATCAAGTTCATTAATTGTAGAAAAATATACGGTTTTTGATGGTCTTAAAGATAAATTTACCTGGGTTTTTGCATTAACTTATGCTGGATTGTTAGCCTTTTATATTGTTTTATTTACGTTTTACCCAAAGGCTGGAATTATTCAGACCAAACAAGTCATTTTATTTGGTATCATTGGTGCCGTTGCAGGAATGATTTATTCAAATAAGTTTAGTCGGCGCATTCCAATTTTACGGATAGCGGGGTTCATTCAAATTATAGCGGCATTTGGCTTAAGTTTTGCCGGTGATAATCAGAGTTTAGCTGCAGTTAGTGCTGGGGTATTAGGTTTCTTTATGTTCTTGCCGATGCCAGCTTTAGTTACTTTAGCGCAAGAACGCAAAGGTATGAATGCACAAAGAATTTCGGTAACCTTTAGTTTATTTTGGTCAATTAGCTATTTAGTCGCAACGATTGTGCCAACTATTTTTGCTAAAATTGTTGATGTGAATAATGGAGATTATCATAGCGCCTTTATCTTTATTTGTTTAATTGAAGGATCCTTTTTTATTGGTTCATTATTTTTACGTGAAAATCGTTAAATGGAGAGTATTAATATGTTAGTAAAACCTAAAATTCGTGAGTTACTGGATAAAATTGAGCAAATAAAACCTTATTTGGCTTCAATTGGTTATAAACTTAATCAAGCGAATACTCGCGAAGCGATGGCTAATATGGCTTATTTGTATATGACGGATTATAATAAAATGCTATTTACACTAGATGATGTGGTTATGAATGGTCATTATCCAGTGCCAATTCGAATTTACCATCCGCAGCCAGGTACTCCATTACCTGTTGCGATATTTATCCATGGCGGTGGTCATATGGCTGGTGGTATTACTGTCTATGATGGCATTGTGCGTAAATTAAGCGCAACGATTAACCACATTGTGATATCAATCGATTATCGTTTGGCTCCAGAATTTGCTTATCCAACTGGTATTGAGGATTCTAAAGCTGCTATTCGCGGGGTGTTTAAGGTGCTTGAAGAGCGTAAAATTGCGTATACCAGTAGAGAGCTAACTTTAATTGGTGATAGTGCTGGAGCGGCGGTATGTTCTTCAATTGCAATGGATAAAGAATTTGTGGTAGTTGAACAGATAAAAAAACAAGTTTTAATTTATCCATCGGTGGATTATACGCTGAGTTCACCGAGTTTTGCGCAATATGGTAGTGGCTATTTACTGGAAAAAAGTAAAATAGCCTGGTATTTTGAGAGTTATTTTCAACATAATGAAGATCGTAAAGCTGCCTCGCCAGTATATGGTGAGTTTTATGTTGGTATGCCACAAACCTTAGTAGTGGTTGCATCACATGATCCATTAATTGCCGAAGGAATGGCTTATTATCAAAATGTGATAAATGTTGGAGTTAATGCCGAATTATTAAAAATTGATGGGGTTGTACATGCTTACTTAATGCTAGAAAATTTGTGTAAGGAAGAGTGTGACGTAACATATCAAGAAATAAATAAATTCTTGCTGAAGTAATAGCGAGAAATTTGTAATGCTAATAATTGCCGCAATCGCTATGAGTTGCGGCAATTATGTCAAGAAGTTTAAATTAGCTACGAAGAATTTCAGCCGCTTTGATTAATGCATCTGCGCGCACTTCATCAAAACGTTGTTGGCGTATATTGAGTAAATGTTGGAATTTTTCAAAATAACTGGCATTCGGGATAGTTTGAATTATATTCATTACATTGAAAAATTGATGAGTAAAACGCATAAAGAAAAAATAAATATCGGAACCTTTTAGGTTCTTATTTTTTGCCATCGTTAAAGAATTTAATTCACTATAGTGTAATTTTGAAAACTGTAAACCATCATCTAAAACCTGCAAAACTTGTTTGATCGATTGGGTATAATCTTGAGCATTATTAATGGTTTCTAATGCGATCTCTAGTTTTTGTTTTGCGGTATCAAATAAGTCCATGAAGAATCTCCTCTAAATTTTATGTAAATAGTGTACCACTAGATTGAGTATAGTTGCACACTATATTAATTAATTTCATTTTATAAGGTTGTCCAATCGAGAATTACTTTACCGCAAGTTCCAGCTTTCATTAATTCAAAGCCTTTAATATAGTCTTGCACGGGTAGCACATGTGTAATTACAGGATTAACGTCGAGTCCAGATTTAACTAAGGATACCATTTTGTACCAAGTTTCAAACATTTCGCGCCCGTAAACACCTTTTAGGTATAAGCTTTTAAAGACAACCTTATTCCAATCCAGCGACACAGGTTTTGCAGAAATTCCCAACATAGCAATTTTGCCACCATTAATCATTAAATCGATCATTGAGTGAATGGCATCTTCAACCCCAGACATTTCGAGTCCGACATCAAAACCTTCATCCATGCCTAACGTATCCATTACACCACGCAGTTTGGCATCGATTTGTTCGGCATTTTTACAATCGCTGACGTTAACTGCAGCATCGGCACCCATTTGGCGTGCTAACTCTAAGCGATAATCATTGACATCGGTTACCACTACGTTTTTAGCGCCAACTTTTTTACAGATTGCTACTGCCATGCAACCGATTGGTCCAGCGCCGGTAATTAATACATCTTCACCAATTAGGTCAAAGGATAACGCGGTGTGAGCTGCATTACCAAATGGATCAAGCATACTGGCAATATCATCCGAAACATATTCAGGTAATTTGAAGACATTAAAGGCTGGAATGGCTAGATATTCAGCAAAACAACCTGGGCGATTAACGCCTACCCCGATTGTATTTGGGCATAGGTGAAAATGTCCCGCACGACAATTGCGACATGTTCCACAGACTAGATGACCTTCACCTGATACACGATCACCAATTTTGAGATTCTTTTGACGGACATTGCTGCCAATTTCAACTACATGCCCAACAAATTCGTGTCCAACATGCATAGGCGTTGGAATTGTGGATTGTGCCCAAGCATCCCACTTATAAATATGTAAATCTGTACCACAAATTGCCGTTTTGGTGATTTTAATCAGAACTTCATCATCTTTAATCGTTGGTTTATCGACTTCACCCATCCAAATTCCTGGTTCTGGGCGTTCTTTAATGAGAGCTTTCATTTTTTGAGTCATGGTAATCTTTCTTATTTAATGATATTGAGTTCTTTACCAACCGTGGTAAAAGCGGCAATCGCTTGGTCAATTTGTTCTGGGGTGTGTTTGGCTGAGATTTGGGTACGAATGCGGGCTTTACCTTTGGGCACAACTGGAAATGAGAATGGGATCACGTAGATTCCATGTTCAAGGAGTTTTTGCGCTACATCAACGGCTAATTTTTCATCATAGAGCATTACGGGAATAATTGGGTGTTCACCTGGAACTAAATCAAAACCAGCTTTAGTCATGCCATCGCGAAATTGGCGTTTATTGCGTTCTAATTGCTCACGTAAGTCATCTGCAGCTTTTACTTTTTCTAAAACTGTAATTGTTGCTGCGGTAATCACGGGTGCCAAGGCATTTGAGAATAAATAGGTGCGCGCACGATTACGCAGTAAATCGACAATGTTTTTCTTTGCCGAAATATAACCACCCGATGCACCACCTAAAGCTTTGCCAAGGGTGCTAGTCATCACATCAATTCGCCCCTCAACGCCACAATATTCTGGTGTACCACGTCCATGTTTACCAGTGAACCCAGTAGCATGAGAATCATCAACCATAACCAGTGCATTATATTTATCAGCTAAATCACAAAT
>DPRZ01000051.1 GCA_003538525.1 Neisseriales bacterium | reverse complement strand
ATAATTTAGGTATCTGATACTTATTAAACCAGATTGGTACTACTTAACTCAAAGATTAAACTAACCCTTTAAAGAGCAAGTATTATATCACAAACTCAAGAACCAGATAACTAACACATAACACACTGAATAAAAAACAATATTTAAACCACAGCCATTACCAAGTATCACATCAACTGCTGGCAGTACTTGATATAAACTCACATGGCAATAGATTGGAGAACCTAAGTTATGCAACAGCAAGAACTACTTAAAATATATAGTTTCATGATTGCTTCGCGAGAATCTGACTTAATTGAGTCTGAATTAGTAAATAGCGGCGAAGCAAATTTCCTAGCCTCAAGCAAAGGTCATGAAGGCAGTGCAATTGTTGCTGCTTTTTTACAAGATAGCGATTGGTTACATTGTCACTATCGTGACAAGGCTCTAATGCTCGCACGTGGTATCAGTAACGAAATGTTTTTTTATAGTTCTTTAGCTAAGGCAGAATCTCACTCCAGCGGTCGCCAAATGGTGTCACATATGAGCGCACCAGAATTGAATATACTTAGTATGGTTGGTCCAGTTGGTAATAATGCTCTCCAAGCTGCTGGTGTAGCGAAAGTTATTAAAGCGCAGAACGATAATCCGATCGTATATTGTTCAGTTGGCGATGGAACTTCACAACAAGGCGAAGTCCTTGAAGCAATCGCCGAAGCTAAACGCAGTGAACTACCAGTATTATTTTTTATTCATAATAATGATTTAGCCATTTCCACGCGTACACAAGGCAAAACTTTTTTTTCACTGCCCAACGGCGCTAATCCACGTAGTTTTTATGGTACACCGATTACCTACATTGATGGTACAAATCCTCTGGCGCACTACCATGAACTTGAGCTCGTGTTCACTAATCTGCGCGCTAACCGCCAACCACAAATTATAGTATTTAATGTTGAACGCCTCGATAATCACTCTAATGCCGATGATCAAAAGCTCTACCGCAATGAAGAAGAGTTAACCACAAGTTTGAATTACGACCCTTTACAGCTTAGCTACGATTTTTTACTTAGTCAAGGAATTAGCTCTAGCACCTTAGATGATATAAAAAACACAACTATCACTGAAGTTCGTGCGGCTTTAGAACGTGCGCGTTCAGGCACTAACCCACTGACGTTTTCAGCAGCAGAAAGAGATCTTCCTGAGGATTTGAAAGCGAGCGCAACAGAATATCGCGGCGACTTTAATAGCGAAGAACGCTTAACTATGCTTGAAGCCATGCGTCGAGTTTTCAACCATCAATTAGCTAGCAATCCAAATGTTTGTATCTTAGGCGAAGATATCGAAGACGGAAAAGGAGATGTATTTGGTGTCACACGTGGATTATCAACACAATTTCCTGGTCGAGTGGAAAATAGCGCTTTGAGTGAATCAACTATTACTGGTTTAGCGATTGGAATGGCACTAGCTGGTAAGCAACCTGTTGCATTTATTCAATTTGCCGATTTTCTACCATGTGCATATAATCAGATTTTTTCTGAATTAGCAACCATGTATTGGCGCACTAATGGTGGTTGGCAATCACCAGTTATTGTATTTGCCGCGTGTGGCGCTTATCGCCCAGGTTTAGGTCCATTTCATTCACAAACTAATGAAGCAACTTTTGCTCACATTCCAGGTTTAGATGTTTATATGCCATCAAATGCAGCTGATGCCGTAGGGATGCTCAATGCAGCCTTTAAATCTCAGCGCCCGAGCTTATTCTTATACCCTAAAAAGCTCTTAAATAACGGAAGTATTGAAGATACGACATCATATGATGTTAGTAAACAACTAATTCCTGTTGGTAAAGCTCGGATTGCCAAATCAGGCAATGATATAACTTTAGTTGGCTGGGGTAATACTGTTGCTCTTTGCCTACAGGTAGCTGAAAGCTTAGAAAATGTTGGGGTTACCGCAGAAGTAATTGATTTACGCACCATTAAGCCCTATGACCTAGCCACAATTTTAAGCTCAGTTGAAAAAACTCAAAACTTAGTAGTGGTACATGAAGATAATTTAACCTGTGGGCTTGGTGGTGATATTATGGCCAGTGTGGCTGAGCATGCCAAAGCCTTCGTAAAAATGCGTCGCATTGCTCGCGCGGATACCTATACACCATGTAATTTTGCCAACCAGCTAGAAATTTTACCATCCTATGAAAAAATTCTAACTGCTGCAGCTGAGATGCTTGAATTAAACTTAGCTTGGGAAAATGAGGTGGAACAAGACCCATCAATATATACGATTGATGTCATTGGCGCAAGTCCCTCGGATGAAACAGTTTTAATCAATGTAATCCATGTAAAAATTGGCGATGAAATAAATCCAGGTGATGTTTTAGTTGATATTGAAGCCAGTAAATCTGCTGGTGAAATACTAGCTCCTTGCAAAGGTGTTATTGAGGAAATATGTGTTGAGCTCGAAGAAAAAGCGGTTGTCGGCAAGCCATTACTTAAAATTCGCTTGCCACATGGCGTTGTAAAAGTCGCACAAATAAAACCACGTAAAGCTCTATTGAGCCGCATGACTCAAGCGACAAATCTAAATAATACTCCAACAACAGCACCTACAACTAATGCTATTACCACGGTTGGAATAAATACACCACATTTTAAAACTGGGTCACGAATTGTTAGCAACAATGAAATCCTCAGCAACTTCCCTGAATTCACTAATGAGGATATCATTCAACGCACAGGAATCAAGCAACGCTGCTGGTTAGCTGAGGGTGAGAGCATCATTGATTTGGCCGTAGCAAGCGCTAATGAGGCCTTGATTGCTCAAAAAATTACATTACAAGAAATTGATTTAATAATTTGCGCTACCTGTAGTCCAGAAAAATATCAATCCCCGGCTCTATCATGTTTAGTTTTAAACGATTTAAATAAAATCTATGGCACGCGAAATATCCCTGCCTATGATTTAAACGCCGCCTGCAGTGGCTATATTTTCGCCCTACAATCAGCACAAGATTTTCTATGCACACGCCCAAATGCTCGAGTCTTATTAATTACTGCTGAATCTTTATCGCGTAGAATTAAACCCGATGATTTTGAAACCGCATTTTTGTTTGCTGATGCCGCTAGCGCAACAATCTTATGTGGTCAACAACATGTTAATGAATGCGTTGCAGAATTAAAGCAAATCTATCTTGGAACTGATGCAGAGGATGGCAGTATATTAAATATACCAACGCAAGTTGAAGCGGGTATCACCATGCAAGGTAAAAAACTATTTAGCATCGCGGTAAAAACTATGTCAATGGCAATTCATAAATGTTGCCAATTAGCCGATGTTGAAGTTAATACCATTAATTTAGCCGTGCCACATCAAGCCAATCAAAGAATATTAAGTGCCGTTGAAAGTCGCTTAAAATTACCTGCTGGAATAATGTTTAGCAACATTGCTAATTATGGCAACACTTCATCATGCACTATTCCGATTGCTTTAGCTCAAGCATTAGCTGAAAATAAGCATCAGAAAAATATTGCACTCTGTGCTTTTGGTGGTGGCTTTACTTCGGGTGCAGCACTCTTAATCCAACGTTAATTGTAATAAACAAAGCCCTAGTCAATAACGACTAGGGCTTAATAAAATAAAAATACTGAGCAATTAATATGGATTTGGTTGAGTATTTAAATCACTATGATAGCATTGACTAATTTTCTCATACATATACTTTGATAACTCTTCACGACTAGCAAAATCTGCCGCATTGACCGAATCCAAAATATCAATTTTAATTATAAGACCTTTTAAACGTAAAGTGCTCCAGACTGATTCCATCCAACCTTTTTTGGCAAAAGTAACTTCAGTCGAAGGTAACCCATTTGGATGACGATAGCGAATTACAACTGGAACAACACGACTTTTAGCAATCATCGCTGATTCAAAAATCGAAGCATGGAATGGTGCAACCGTCGTACCTATACTAGTTGTACCCTCTGGAAATAGCCCCATCGCCCAACCATCTTGCATAACTTTGGCAATCCTCTTATTTGCCAAAACCAATTCGCGTTTATTCTTACGATCAATAAACACAGTGCCGCCAGATTTAATAATATTACGCAGTAAGCGCCATCTTAACATTTCAATTTTACCAACGTAATTCGTGCAATAAACACTTGACATCACGGTTGTATCTAACCACGAAATGTGATTTTGTACAAACATTGTATTAGGCTGAATATAATCATCGCCAATTGAACCAGTTATCTCTAGTTTGGCACCAACAGCCCAAATTAAAGCTCTAGTCCAAGGCTTATGAAAATACTTACGCCACCATGCCATTGGTATAAAAGGGTAACATAGATAGGATGCCGTAACTAAATAAACCATTAATAGAATGCAAACAGCAAATCTAAACCAAGATATAATCTTACGCATTAAATTTCAACCTCTATAATATTTAACTCAACTATACGCCTCTCACTTGCGACAATTGATAAAACTTTAACTAACAAATAACTAATAAAACTTCAATATGCTACACGAATTTTGTCAAACTGGGATTTAACTTATTTTT
>DPRZ01000144.1 GCA_003538525.1 Neisseriales bacterium | reverse complement strand
TCTTTTATAGCTTTGGCTTGTTGTTCAGGCTTAACATTTAGAAAGAGAGCACTCGTCATAGCGTAACTTTGAATGATTTCATATAAGCACTGTATATCAAGGTCTTGCCTGAGTTGTAGATTTTGTTGGTGTACTAATAATCGTTCATAAATTATTGTTCTTCGTTGATCAATATAATTATTACACTCAGTTTCAAATTCTGTATGAAGATTATTCTTTAATTTAGTTGCTAGCGCAATTTTATGTAAATCTAAATTATTTGAATAACTATTAAATATCCAGGTGGTAAGTATAGTTAATTCATTTGTAACGTTATTATTATCTTGTGGTAGCGCAGTTAACTCAGTGAGGTTTTTTTCAAACCAATTTAACATTATTTGGCGCAATAGACCTTTCTTATCTTTAAAGTATCTAAAGATTAACCCTTCCGCCAAACTCGAACTGTACGCAATTTCTTTCGACGTAGTTGCAGCAAAGCCCTTTTCAGCAAAAAGATGTTGAGCCGCAAGTAAAATACTTTGCTCTGATTGTAACCTTTTAAGAGTCTTTTTTGGTTCTTTGAGTTGATCAGTTAATGGCATGGTGCTTTATCTAAATTGAATAAATGTTAGTCGATGCAGAAATTATAGCACAGCTTTTGCCATTTTGAAGTAGATGCCTTAATTAAAGGCTAATTTGTCCAATTATTTTTCGAGAAGTATTCAATCATCAGCATTGTGTTTTTAGCGCTTTTTGATAGATAAATAGTCCTAACGGCAGTAAGATAGCGGAAACAATTGTGATTGAGGCTAATAATTTTAGATTGCCAAGAGATGCGTCAGCATTTACGGTTAAAAGCCAAGAAGATGCTAATCCTGCAATTGTTGCGCTTATATTGCTAATTGCTGACTGGAGAGCATTGAATCCAGACCTTTGATGTTCTTGCGGGTATTTACTGGTAACTAAAGATACTGCAGTAATTCTAATATATACGCTGGACATCAATAATATCATAAATATAATTGGAGGTAATTTCATCGTAATAATACCAAAGATTAGCACTAAAATGAATAGAGTAGTTGCATAGTTAATTGGTTTATTTACGCCGAGCTTATTAATTAAATGTCCATAAATTTTAGTCGTAATTAAACTGGCGATACCACTAGCCATAAACATAAATGGCATGGATTGATTTGATGTGTGCATAGTGTATTTCAAGATTATAGCTAATGATGGAATTAATAAGTAAATTGGAAATTGGGCAATTCCTAGTAATGATATAGCTAAAATTGAGGTTTTATTTAGTTTAATTCGTTGATGAAAAGGCTGCGGTAATTTTATTTCGTTTGATGGAATTATATAATATACCAAGAGAATTACCACTAAAATCATCAATGAAATTAGGACAAAAAGTATTTGATAATTAAATTGTTCAATTAGCCAAATTCCACTAGGTATTCCCAAAATTCTAACTAACGGAAATGCCATAATGGTAATTGACAAAGCTTTACCATGTTGTTCGGGTGGTGTGTTATCTATAACTAGCGCCATGCCTAAAGCCAGAGTTATTCCACCAAAGAAACCAGCAATTAAACGAATTACTACGATCATATAGATATCCGTACAAAAAATAGATAAAAAATTAGCTATACTTAGTATACCAAGGGTAGTATAAAGTATTTGTTTTTTATTAAATCTGTCTAAATAGATAAATCCAAGTAAGCCAGAAAATATTGCACTACAGGTATATGATCCAGTTAAGATGCCGATTTGATTCAAATTTATATTGAATGGAATTAGTAAAGATGGTGCAATTGGGGCAATGATCATGAATTCAAGAGCATTAATAAATTGAACACACATGATGACGAGAGCAATTTTTGAACATTTGGAGAGTTTCATCTTTTTAGCTTATAAAAGTAAGTGAGTGCTCAATTTTATATTGTGTGCTGTAAAATGTCAAGTCTAGCTGAATGAAATTCTGTGATTGATTTAAAATTATCTCGTTATCGTTGTTTAAATAATGAAATTAAACTATTGAAGCCGTAGTGATGTCATTTTCGATTGATGATATTCCATATTGCGGTGAAAGGTTAAACCCTGCAATGAATTAGGCTATAGTATAATAGCTGATGATAGAGAATATTTTGTGTGTTAAACCCATGCTTAATAAATAAGCCCATGCGCAAGGATTTAGTCGTTCGAAGCAATTATGTCGTGGAGATTAAGGTTTATTGAACAAAACTAAAGAGCAGCGTAAAACATTTTTCATAGGTGTAATAATATGTTAAATAAAGTAGTTGAACAAGTAACGCAAAGAATTATTGAACGCAGCAAAGCAACGCGCGAAGCCTATTTGGCACGCATGAAAGAGCAATACGGTAAACGTGTCCAACGCTCTAGTTTGGCTTGTACTAATTTGGCACATGTGGTTGCCGCCGAAGATAATAAAACTAAACTAAGTCTCAAAGCCATTGAAAACCCAAATATTGGGATTGTTACTGCCTATAATGATATGCTTTCCGCTCATCAGCCTTATTATCGTTATCCTGAATTAATTAAGCAAGTAGCTATGCAAAATGGTGCGACCGCGCAAGTTGCGGGTGGTGTGCCTGCAATGTGTGATGGCGTAACTCAAGGGCAAGTTGGGATGGAATTATCGTTATTGTCGCGTGAAGTAATCGCGATGAGTACAGCGGTATCGTTGTCGCATAATGTTTTTGATGGGGTAGTTTGTTTTGGTATTTGTGACAAAATCGTGCCAGGATTATTGATTGGTGCTTTAACCTATGGTTACTTGCCAACTATCTTTATTCCAAGTGGTCCAATGCCAAGCGGAATTTCAAATAAAGAAAAAACCGAAACCCGTAAACTCTTTGCTGAGGGTAAAGTTGGTAGCGAAGCGCTACTTGAGTCGGAATTAAAATCTTACCACGCAGCAGGTACTTGTACTTTTTATGGTACGGCTAATACCAATCAAATGATGATGGAAGTTCTTGGTTTACATATTCCTGGGGCGGCATTTATTGCGCCAAATACACCACTTCGTCAAGCGATTACCGAACAAGCGGTTACCCAAATTGTTAAAAATACTGCTCAACGGGACAACTTCACGCCATTATGTGAAATAATTAGCGAAAAAAGCATTGTGAATGCGATTGTTGGTTTATTAGCTAGCGGTGGTTCAACCAATCATACTTTACATATTCCAGCAATTGCTAAAGCGGCTGGGATTGTGGTTAATTGGGATGATTTTGCGGATTTATCTGCAGCCGTGCCACTGTTGGCTAAAGTTTATCCAAATGGTAATGCCGATGTGAATCAATTCCATGCTGCGGGTGGAATGGCTTACATTATTGAGCAGCTATTAGCTGGTGGCTATTTACATGAAGATGTAAAAACTGTGTTAGGTCAGGGTTTATCTGCGCATGCTAAATATGCAGCGTTGGAAAATGATAAATTAGTTTGGCAAGCCGCGTTTAATCATGATGAAGCGATTTTAAGTAGTGTAGCTAAGCCATTTAGTCATGAAGGTGGAGTGCGCTTATTACAAGGTAATTTGGGGCGCAGTGTGACTAAAATTTCAGCGATTGCTGAAGAGTTTCGCCATATTAAAGCACCTGCGCAA
>DPRZ01000193.1 GCA_003538525.1 Neisseriales bacterium | reverse complement strand
CCCAAGAGGATAATAACATCACCTGCGACAGGCTGCTCACGGCGAATATTAGCATACGGTGCTGCGGCAACTACCATCCCAACTTCCATCCGTTTTGCTTTATAACCAGGATGATAAATTTCACGGACATGTGTCGTGGCTAAACCAATTTGATTACCATAGCTTGAAAAGCCATGCGCCGCTTTAGTGGTAATTATTTTTTGTGGTAATTTTCCAACTAAAGTATCTTCAATGGCTTCCAATGGATTCGCGGCACCACTAACGCGCATGGCTTGGTAAACATATGAGCGCCCAGATAATGGATCACGAATTGCGCCACCAACACAAGTGGATGCGCCACCATATGGTTCAATTTCAGTCGGATGGTTATGCGTTTCATTTTTAAATTGTAACGACCACTTTTGCGGAGCACTATCAACTTCAATATCTATAACTAGTGAACAGGCATTAATTTCATCAGTAATTTCAACTTCGGCTAATTTACCTTGTTTACGCAATTGTTTGGCACAAATCGTTGCCAAATCCATTAGCGTAATCGGTTTAGAATCTAATTTGGCATAATGAACAAATTCACGACTAGATAAATAATTAGCTAAGCTGTCATTAAATAAATCTTGGTAAGCACCCTGTTTAATGTTGATATCAGTGAGCTGGGTTTCAAAAGTGGTATGCCGGCAATGATCCGACCAATAAGTATCTAAAACCTTTATTTCAGTTTCAGTTGGATTACGCAGCTCAGTGTATTTAAAATAATCTTGGATGCAAACTAAATCGGCATCACTCATGGCTAAACCATGTTCACGCCTAAAGTTGACTAATTCGGCTGGACTAAATTGATTAAAATCATGATAAACAGGAACCGCCATAAAATTATTTTCCTGAACATCAGCTTGTAACACATCTAAATCTTTGTTTGTCATCTCGAGTGGATTAATATAGTAGTGTTTGATTTGCTCTAACTGTGCAGAACTTAACTCTTGATCAAAAATTAAAATCTTGCCTGTGGTAATGGCTAAATCATTGGCATTAATCGCTAACAGATTAAGCGCCTGTAACGCGGAATCAGCACGTTGATCATATTGCCCCGGCAAAGGCTCAACGGCAAACCATGTTCCAGCAACTAATTCAATCTCATCACTTAAAATATCCACAGTTGGTTCGGCAAAAACCACATATTTAGCACGCTCTAATTCTTCGTTGCTGACATTGAATACATCATATAAATTTATAACCCGCAAGGTTTTTAAATTCAAATGCAAATTCTGATTAAAGCTCAACAATAACTGCTGTGCCTCGACGTTATAGTTTAATTGTTTCTCTACAAAAATTCGGAAATTTGCCATATACCACCATATGCTAAGTTAATTAATAATTGTGCGCTGCATTAATAACCCCAGATTATACACAAAAACCTCTTATACAATTTATTTTTTAACCACCACCCCCCCATAAAGAAGAATCCCACAAATAAATTGCGGGATTGCTAAATTAGAGCGTAATAGTTTGATTAATATAGCCAATCGCAAAGCTATTTTTATCGGTATGAATTGCCGAAACGCTCGATGCATGCGTAATATAGCACGGCTTCAGCCCAGTTTGCCGCGTAACATACTTAGCAAATATCTCACCATGCTCGTAGCTATCCGTATGGACAACCGCAATTGATTTAACTTTATTGTGCTCTTGCTGTTTCTTCAATAACTCGGTTAGTTTCTTCCAACCACCTTTTCGCGTGAATGCCGCACCAATCACCTTAGGTTTATTAGTCTGTGCATCCATATGCAGCAAAGGTTTAAGGCGAAGTAGTCGAGCAATAAAGCCCATCGACTTAGACAAGCGCCCAGAACGAATTAAACCATCTAAAGAATTAAGCATAATTAGCACATTGGTTTCTTTACGTGCTGACTCTAATTTGACTACAATTTCTTCATGACTAATTCCAGCTTCAGCTAATTGATTGGCATACGCAACTAATAAACCAAGCGGTGCTGAATTCATTTGTGAATCTACCACACTAATTAGTTTATCTTTATATTTGCGCGATTGATTCACAATCACATCATAGGTTGAACTTAGGGCTTTACCGACTGGAATAACAAGAATTGATTCGTAATGTTGCTGCAAAAACTGAAAACTCCGCGCAACCAGTGCAGCCGATGGAGCTGCGGTTCCAATCCGATTTTCAGGATTACTCAAATAAGTGAACGTTTGCGGTAAACTAATAGAAAATTTATCCAAAAAAGAATTGCCATTAATTTTAACTTGGAGTGGAATGCGATAAATATTATGAGCTTGAATAAGTTCTAATGGCAGGTCAGCCATCGTATCTGCGACAATTGCAACGCGAGTTTTACGTGGTAAATTAGCGATATTATACTGCATCAACATATCATCAATTTTTTGATATAAAATATCACCAATTTGTGCTAACAACTGGGTAACCGCTTCAGGTTGATTGGTATGAATGTGCAATTTTAACAGCTGTGCACCACGCCCAATCACAATGCTATCACCCATTTGCTCCAATTTAACTTTATGTGGTTCTAAGGCATTTTCATCTTTAGCCCGAATTACCGTCTCAAAACAATAGCGAAAAATTGGCAACTCATTCACATCTTCAAACTCATGACTTAATTGCGCTAAATTATCCACTACACTTTGTTCGGCTAAAATTAAAGCCCGCTGATCTTGACCTACGCTGAGAAACTTTAACATCCCCTCAATAAAATTAACAAACCCCTGTGCACCAGCATCCACAACATGATTCAAACGTAAGACTTCCAGTTGATTCATAGTTTCACTTAGTGCTAATTGAGCCTTAGCAACACTGGATTTAAATCCCTCAACCATGTTCAAACGAGTATTTTTAAGGCTCTCGCGATAACCTTCAACCCACTTCTCCATGACCGTTAAAATAGTTCCTGGTTTAGGATTACTCACCGAGTTGTATGCACAAGTATAGCCCAGCGCAATCATTTCGACAAAGTCATGTAATTTTACTTTAGTTTTTTCTGCCACATGGTGTTGAGTCAAACCGTAAAAGAATTGCGAAAAAATTAGCCCTGAATTGCCACAGCTGCCAACTAAACCATGTTGTGACAATTGATG
>DPRZ01000020.1 GCA_003538525.1 Neisseriales bacterium | reverse complement strand
GAGATTTATCTCTATCAGGCTTATTTTGATCGCTTTCGTCCAACGGCTAATTTAACTAAATGGCGCGAACAAGATATTAAAGGTTCTGGCCTACTTTATGATTTAGGTTCGCATCTAATTGATCAGGCGTTAGATTTATTTGGACTACCTGAGAGTATTTATGCTGATTTAGCTATACAACGTCCAAGTGCTAAGTCGATTGATTATTTTCAAATTGAATTATATTATCCAAGTTTGCGTGTGATAATTGGTTCTAGCTCAGTGATGGCAAATTCTCGTCCAGTAGTGTCGCTTTATGGCACGAATGGTAGCTATGTTAAACATGGACTTGATCCACAAGAGGCTAGTTTACGCGCTGGGCTTACGCCATTAGATAGTGATTATGCGCTTGAAGATTTAAGTATGGCTGGAGTTCTTAGTGAGGTGATTGATAATTCGTTGCAAAATAATAGAATAGTTAGCTTGAATGGAGCTTATTTAGAATATTATCAGCTAATTTATAACAGTTTATTGAGTGGTATTGCAGCTCCTATTAGTGCTGAATCTGCGTTATGGGTGATCAAAATTATTGAAAAAGCTATTTTGAGTGCCTCTTTAGGGCAGCGTGTAAATTTGGCAAGCTAGCTAAATTTTAGTGTGAAATTGCTTTAAAACCTGCTTACAGTTCGTAGCGGGTTTTTTTATGGCTAAATTTACTGAATTAATTCATTTTTTTGATTTTTTTGAGTTGACGAGGTTATAAATGATGTGTTAAAGTGTCGGATTGTGGTGCAAAGTGTAAATTTGTGGGGTAAAAACTATGTTCGGTGGGGTGAATCATCTCAACTTAGATCCAAAGAATCGTTTAGCGATTCCTGCGAAGTATCGTGATGCTTTGTTGATGGATGCTGGGCAAGTTGTAATTAGTTTAGACTCTGCACAATGTTTGCAAATTTACCCATTAGCAGAATGGGAAGTGGTGCGGAGTAAAATTCAAAATTTACCCAATTCAGTTCATCCTCTAGTTAAAAGTTATCAACGTTTAGTCCTTGGGCATGCCGAATTAATTGAGCTTGATAAGGCTGGACGGGTTTTGTTACCCGCAACTTTAAAACAAATGGTTGGTTTAGACCGTGAATTAGTTTTAGTTGGTATGGGCAATCGTTTTGAACTTTGGGATAAAAATAAATGGCAAGCTGAAACTGAAAAGGCTTTGCAAGCTTCGGCAGAAGATTTAGCCGGATTGTTAAATGGTTTGAGTGTTTAAATGAGTTTACATTATTCGGTATTACTTCAAGAGTCGTTAGATTTACTGGCAATTAAACCCGATGGCGTTTATGTCGATGGAACTTTGGGGCGCGCTGGACATACCAAAGAATTGTTAGCTCGCTTGGGTGCAAATGGACGCCTAATTTCCTTTGATAAAGATCCTGAAGCAATTACTTACGCTAAAGAGACTATTGTCGATTCACGCCTTAGTGTAGTGCATGCCAGTTTTGCGACTTTAAGTACAACACTTACATCAATGGGTATTCAGCAAGTGGATGGAGTTTTATTAGATTTGGGAGTTTCATCACCGCAAATCGATACTCCGGAGCGTGGTTTTAGCTTTCGCTTTGATGCGCCATTGGATATGCGCATGGATAATTCCAAAGGAGTAAGTGCGGCAGAATGGTTAAATACGGTAGATGAAGTTGAATTAGCCAATGTATTTTGGCGTTATGGTGAAGAGAAGTTTTCACGGAGAATTGCGCGGGCAATTGTAGCAACGCGTACGGAAAATCCGCTGACTACAACTACACAGCTAGCAAATTTGATTAGTGGTTTGATTCCATATAAAGAAAAAGGGCAACATCCAGCAACTCGAGTATTTCAAGCGATTCGTATTCAAGTTAATAATGAACTCGGTGATTTAGAGCAGGTTTTAGCAACAGCCCCTGAATTATTAAACCTAGGTGGCAGATTGGTTGTAATTAGCTTTCATTCGTTAGAAGATCGAATTGTTAAAACTAAATTTGCGGAATTAGCTAGCAGTGATAAATTACCTAAATGGGTGATGGTTCAAGATGAACCGAGTAGCGAATATAAGATAATTGCTAAAAAAATTAAGGCTAGTAGCGACGAAATTTCTGAGAATGGTCGCAGTAGAAGTGCAATTATGCGTTGTTTGGAGCGGGTAAGTGTTAAGAGCCGTTAATTTAATTTTGGTGATTAGTATCTTGGTAAATGCAATTTATATTGTAAACCAACGCTTTACTGCGCGACAACATTATATGCAATTAGCATCCTTACAAAATAAGGCCAGTGTCTTAAATAAAGAATATACACGTTTACAATTGGAAGAGGGAACTTACTCCTCGGGTTTAGCCGTGCAAGATTTTGCAACAACTAGTTTGGGGTTGGTACAACCAGACAAACTTCATATCGTCGAACTTAAATAATTAATTAATGGAATAGCTATCATGGCAACTAATCAAGATATTCACAAAATTTATTGGCAAATGAAAAATCATGAAAATAATTATGCTGGTATAAAAATTGGCACAGAGTTATTTTCTAAGGTTCGTGACCGCTCAACGATGATTAGTTGGATAGCGCTGGGTTTAAGTTGTGCGGTAATTTTGCGTTTAACCTATATTAATACGATTAGCAGCCAGTTTTTGACCGATCAAATGAATACGCGCGTGCTACGTACAATTAAACTGCCCTCAATGCGCGGAACGATTACCGATCGCAACAATCATCCACTTGCGGTAAGTACACCAATGGAGGCTATTTGGGCGGATCCATCGGCATTAGATAATTTAACCAGCGAACAAGTTCAACAATTAGCTAAAGTACTAGACATGCCATTGGCGGATCTCAATAAAAAATTAAATGAAACCAATAAAACTTTCGTTTATTTAAAGCGTGCGGTAGCACCAGAAAATGCTAAATTAGCTTTGGGGTTGGGAATTGATGGTATTTATTCAATGCAAGAATATAAACGTTATTATCCAAGTGGTGAAGTCACCGCTCACGTGGTTGGTTTTAATGATATTGATGATAAGGGTGCGGATGGGATTGAATATGCTGCAGAAAAACAGTTAGATGGACGTGATGGTTCACAACAGATAATTCGTGATTTACGTGGGCATGTGGTGGATAATGTTGGGGTTGCTCAAGCTGCGCAAAATGGTAAGCAAGTTAGTTTATCGATTGATAATCGGATTCAATATATTGCCTACAATGCGTTAAAAAATCAAGTTGATGCTTCAAAAGCTAAAGGTGGTTCGGCGGTAGTACTTGATGCGCAAACTGGTGAAGTTTTGGCGATGATTAATATGCCGACCTATAATCCAAATAATCGTGATAATGTTACGCCAGATATGCTTAAAAATCGTGCAGCAACCAATGTCTATGATCCTGGTTCAATTATGAAACCGTTGGTAATTGCCAAAGCTTTAGATCTTAAGATGGTGACGCCAAAAACCGTTTTTGATACTCATCCGTATGTGGTGGGAACTAAATTAATTAAAGATGATCATGCTTATCCACAAATGACGGTAACTGAAATTATTCAACATTCTAGCGATATTGGTACATCTAAAATTGCGATGAAATTCACAGCTCATGATTTGTGGAATTTCTATCATCAAGTTGGCTTTGGGCAAAAAATGGGCTCAGGCTTCCCTGGTGAAACTAAAGGTATCGTGATTGATTGGAAGAAATGGTATCCAATGGATCAAGCTCTAATGTCGTATGGTTATGGTATTTCGGTAAGTTTGTTCCAAATGATCCATGCTTATACAATTTTCACGAATAATGGTTGTTTGTTACCAGTGACGTTTAATAAACTTGGCGCGAGTGATAAAATACCTTGTGAACAAGTGATTAGCCCTGAAACTGCAGCAACGATGCGCTCAATTTTGGCAACTACCACCGAAGAGGGTACGGGTAAAAATGCGCGGGTTGAAGATTATAGTGTTGCGGGTAAAACGGGTACGGCACAAATTTTGGATGGTGCACATTATAGTAATAGTAAACATATTGGTTCGTTTGTCGGTTTTGCACCAGCAATTAATCCACGAATTATTGTGGCGGTAATGATCGATCAACCAACGGTTGGAATGTATTATGGAGCGCAAACGGCAGCGCCTGTGTTTGCTAAAATTGTGCAACCAACCTTACATTTACTTGGTGTGAAACCTGATAAGCAATAATTTTCGCAGTGCGTTTTAATTATTCGCTCAATATCTTCTACAGCTAGTATTGCTAAATAGGGATGAGAAATGTATTCACTTCATAATCAACGAATTAATCCTAACACTTTTGCCCAGCTAATTGACAAGCTGGGCTTGTTATTAACTAACCATGCTTTAGTCATTGATAGTCGAAAATTGCACTTGGGTGATATTTTTTGCGCTTATCCAGGCACTGCCACGGATGGACGTAAATTTATTTCGAGTGCAATTCAAGCTGGTGCTCAGGCGATACTTTATGAACCTGAGATTACGTCTGAACCATCTGTAATTAATTTCCCTGTCACCAATTTAATGCATTATGTTGGACTTTTGGCGGCGCATCAAGCTAATTATCCAAGTCAAGATATGTTGAATATTGCGATTACTGGCACGAATGGTAAAACCTCAATTAGCCATTGGTTAAATCAAGCTTATACTTGCTTGGCGCAAACTAGCGCCATTATTGGTACAACTGGCGCAGGGATTTATCCTGCTGTCAGTGATTATGCCTCAACCACCCCTGATCCAATTACCTTACAGCATTTACTTAATCAATTTAAGCGAGCTCAGGTTGATGTTTTAGCGATGGAAGTTTCATCACATGCACTGGACCAAGGGCGAATTAATGGTGTGAGTTTTTCCACAGCAGTATTTACAAATCTAACTCAAGATCATTTGGATTATCATCATACGATGCAAGAGTATTTCGCTGCTAAAGCCGAATTGTTTTATTGGCAAGGTTTAGCCCATGGTGTAATTAATGCCGACGATGAGTACGGACAACAATTAATTGCAATGTTACAAACTGAAAATCCAAGGTTAAATTTATTGAGTTATGGCATTGAGCAGGGGGATTTACGTGCGAGTGACATTCAATTAAGTACGCAGGGAATTAAGTTTACCTTACATTATAAACAGCAGGAGCAACTTATTCACGCTAAGATTATCGGTAGGTTTAATGTCTATAACTTATTAGCGGTGTTTGGGGTATTATTAGCTAATGGTATTGCTTGGGATGAGTTAGGGCTAATTGCGGGGCAATTAAAACCTGTGATTGGGCGGATGGATGCGACAATTCAAGCGGATAAACCCTTGGTTGTAGTTGATTATTCGCATACCCCAGATGCACTAGAAAAAGCGCTTAGTACTTTAGGTGAAATTAGTCAACAAGCTAAATTAATTTGTGTTTTTGGTTGCGGCGGTAATCGTGATACTGGGAAGCGTCCGTTAATGGGGCAAATTGCTACCGAATTGGCTGATCATGTAATCATCACGACCGATAATCCACGTCATGAAGAACCTGCTGCGATCATTCAAGACATTTTAACTGGAGTTAAGCGTTCAAATTATCAAGTGATTATTGATCGTAAACAGGCTTTGATTGAGGCTCTTAATCAGGCCACGGCTGGTGATGTAGTGCTGGTAGCTGGTAAAGGTCATGAGAGTTATCAAGAAATTAAAGGTGTAAAACACCATTTTAGCGATTTGGAATTAGTCGCAGAATTGTTAAATGAAAAAGTATAAAGCGATTGTCTGTGATATTGATGGCACGATTTTGGATGCTAATCATCAAATTCCAGATGAATTAACTAACTTATTTACCCAACTTCAATCAGCTGGTGTAATTGTAACGCTAGCTAGTGCGCGCCCAACCTTGTCAATTTTGGAAGTTGGTAATCAGCTTAATTTGCAAGCGCCATTGATTGCTCTAAATGGTAGTTTAATGGTAAATTCTCAGGCCGAAATAATTTATAATCAGCAATTTGAATTTAAACGCATTCAGGCGGTACTTGAGACCTTTCCTGATATTTTGGTTAATTCTTACAACGGCGCAAAATGGTATGCGAATCAACATAATGAAAATATATTGCGTGAAGAAAATTTTGTTAAATTTAAAGCCCAAATTGGTTTAGCTTTTCCTGAATTAAGTAATATGGTAGTCTTAATTGCTGAACATACTAAACTATTAGCCGTACAACAGCATATTTTGAATTATGAACCTGATTTAAGCGCCGTGTTTTCGCATCCTGAATATTTGCATGTTGCGGTGCACGGAGTTTGTAAAGCCAGCGGTGTGGCTCAATTTGCGCACATGCATCAGCTGGAACTGAGCGATTTTATTGCCTTTGGTGATGGTGAAAATGACATCAGTATGTTGCAACAAGTTGGACATGGTGTGGCAATGGGAAATGCATCTACACGGGTTAAGCAAGCAGTAACTAGAGTTACGAGTAGTAATCAGGAGCTTGGAGTGGTTCGATATCTTGAAAATTTACTTAAACTTGGCTTGATAGGATAGCGATGAATCAATTAACTGGTGAAGAACTAATTAAATTATCTGGTGGTATAGCGGCTAATCAATTTAATTTTACACAATCGGTAACTAAAGTTACACTTGATAGCCGTAAAACCGCGCTTGGAAAGTGCTTGTTTGTGGCAATTCGTGGTGAAAATAATGATGGACATGATTATGTGCGTCAAGTTGTAAGTAACCCAACCAATTTTGCGTTAGTGGCACTGGATTTTAGTGAGGATTTGCCGAATTTAATTCGGGTTGCAGATACTACATTAGGCTTAGGAAGCTTGGCGGCAAATTATCGCCAGTTATTTGACATTCCTGTGGTGGCAATTACGGGTAGTAATGGTAAAACTACGGTTAAAGAGATGTTGCGTTCAGTCTGTCAAAGTTACTTTGGAGTAGATCAGGTTTTAGCAACGGGTGGCAATCTGAATAATCATTGGGGTATGCCGTTAACCTTACTTGAGCTGGAAACTAAGCATAGTGTTGCAATTATTGAAATTGGGATGAATCATAGCGGCGAGCTGAATTATTTAACGCATTTAGCCAAACCTACCGTGGCGGTAGTAAATAATGTTATGTTTGCGCATGCTGGGCATTTTACGTCGTTGGCTGAGATCGCCGCGGCAAAAGGCGAAATTTATCATGGATTAGACGCGACAGGAGTTGCTTGTGTTGACTCTAGTAGTCAATTTAGCCAAAAGTGGTTATGCAATGATATTAAGTCGAAAATATTTAGCTATGGTAGTCCAGCTACGCAATGCTTTATTAAGACCTTAAGTGCGGAACATGCGTTGTATCAAACGCCAGAGGGTGAACTCATGGTACAATTAAAAGTACTTGGGGCACACAATTATTATAATGCGTTAACGGTAATTGCCTTGGCGCTAAATTTAGGTTGTTCATTGGCTGCGATTAAGCTTGGTTTAGAGAATTATGCGGGTTATAAAGGGCGTTTGGAACGCAAATCTGCGTTTAATGGGGCGCTAATTATTGATGATACTTATAATGCCAATCCAGATTCGGTCAAAGCTGCGTTAGCTGCCATTCAGAACTTACCCCAACCACATTGGTTTATTTTTGCTGATTTAAAAGAGCTCGGTGAGCATGAGTTAGAGTTTCATCGTGAAATTGGTGAAGCAGCTAATTTGAGCGGGGTTGAACACTTAATTACGGTGGGAAAACTAGCTAAGCATGCTGCTCAATTTTTCACTGGTGATAAAATCAATTTTGAGAATAACGCAGATGTAGTAAAATATTGCCTTTCATGCCTACCACCCAAGGCAACCTTACTAATTAAAGGGTCTAATTCAATGAATTTAGCGGAAGTTGCATCCCAGCTAACCGCGCTTAAAACTACACTATAGAGGTTTAATCATGCTGTACTTATTAGCCCAATACCTTGAGAAGTCAATCAGTGCTTTTCGTGTATTTGATTATGTGACATTTCGTGCGATTTTGGCTGGGATTATTTCGCTAACGATTTCAATTGGTTGTGGTAAACCAGTAATTAATTGGTTGACGCGTTTAAAAATTGGTCAAACCGTGCGTAATGATGGACCACAGACGCATTTAGTTAAATCAGGAACTCCTACGATGGGTGGAGTTTTGATTATCCTTTCAATCACAATTACGACCTTATTGGTTGCAGACTTATCTAATCTATATATTTGGGTACTATTATTTGTGTTAATTTCCACTGGAGCCTTAGGTTTTATTGATGATTATCGCAAGGTGGTTTATAAAGACTCCAAAGGATTACCGCCGCGTGCCAAAATGTTAGCGCAATCCGCAATTGCGATCGGTACGGGTTTGTTCTTAGTTTATGTGGTGAAGATGCCGAATACCACTGAGGTTGTGGTACCATTTTTTAAAATGATTCAGCACCCATTTGGGATAGTTGGCTTTTTAATTATCACCTATTTTGTAATCGTTGGTAGCTCAAATGCAGTTAATTTAACCGATGGTCTAGATGGTTTAGTTTCCGTACCAGTAGTGTTAGTTGCGCTGGGTTTAGCGGCGTTTGCTTACATTGCAGGGCATAAGATATTTGCCAGTTATTTATTTTTACCACATGTTCCATTAGCTCATGAGGTGGTGGTGTTTTGCATGGCAATTGCGGGTGCCTCACTAGGGTTTTTATGGTTTAATGCTTATCCTGCACAAGTTTTTATGGGTGATGTCGGGGCGTTGGCTTTGGGTGCGGTACTAGGCACGATTGCGATTATCGTACGGCAAGAAATTGTATTTGGCATCATGGCGGGTTTATTTGTGATCGAGGCTATTTCGGTAATTCTCCAAGTCGGTTCATATAAATTACGTAAGAAACGGATTTTTTTGATGGCACCAATTCATCATCATTTTGAATTAAAAGGTTGGAAAGAAACGCAGGTTGTCGTGCGTTTTTGGATTATTAGTATAGTTTTTCTTTTAATTAGCTTATCAACAATCAAGCTGCGCTAATAATTTATGCTATAGTTTAATTGGGTTTAACTGTATATGCTGAATAATAAATTAAATCTTTGGAATTAACAAAGTAAGGATATCATGTCAATTAATTTACAAACTGCACATTTTGTGGTAATTGGTGCTGGTGAAACTGGGCGTTCAATTATTAATTATCTAAATTATCATCAAGCTAAACTTCTTCACGTTCTAGACACACGCGTTACACCGCCACAGATTACTGGCGTAGATGTAATTGGTGGTGCTTTATCTTATGCTAATCTTGCCACGGCAGATGTAATTGTCATTAGTCCAGGGGTTTCTATTTATGAACCAGTTTTGCAACAAGCTCTCTCTGCAGGTAAGCAAGTGGTTGGGGATATCGAGCTATTTGCCCAAGCGATCCAGACTTGGCCAAGCAAAGTAATTGCGATTAGCGGGAGTAATGGAAAAACTACGGTAACTAGTCTAACTGGGTTTTTAGCAGAAAGTGCGGGTATTTCGACCTTGGTTGCTGGCAATATCGGGACACCTGTTTTAGAGGCTTGGATTTTAGCTGAGCAACGCCAGCAATATCCCGAATTAATTGTGTTGGAACTCTCAAGTTTTCAATTAGAAGTTACTTATTCTTTACAGTGCGTGAGCAGTACGGTTTTAAATATTTCTGAAGATCATTTGGATCGTTATCGCGATTTATTAGAATATGCTTATGTAAAAGCCAATATTTTTAATCATAGTCAAGTTCAGGTATTAAATGCTGCCGATCCACTAGTGATGGCAATGTTGCGAACCAATCTTAGCCAGATTACATTTGCGGCAAATGATCCTAATTTTGGTCTGAGTGAAATCGCAGGGAAACTTTGGTTAAAAGCGGCTGGTGAAATGTACCTCGCAACCGATGAATTGCAATTGGTTGGTCGGCATAACTACATGAATGTGTTAGCGAGTTTAGCCTTATTAGACGCGGCAGGTTATGCGCTGGAACAATTTAAACGCGGATTAACTAAGTTTGCTGGGCTTGAGCATCGCATGCAAAAAGTTTGCGAGCAGGCTGGAGTGCTATTTATCGAAGACTCTAAAGGAACCAATGTTGGGGCAGTGATTGCTGGGGTTGATGGAATCGATCGTCCAATTCATTTGATTTTGGGTGGTGATGGCAAAGGTCAAGATTTTACTCCCTTGCGTGAATTGGTTCAACGTAAATGTAAATCAGTCGCCTTAATTGGTCAAGATGCGGCAAAATTAGCCGAGGTTTTGCGCGGGTGTGCTAATGTTGCGCGCTATGCAACTTTACCCGAAGCGGTTAGTGCTTGTATTAATCAAGCGATGGCAGGGGATGCGGTGATTCTGTCACCGGCATGTGCCTCATGGGATATGTTCAGTAATTATAAACAGCGTGCTCAAGTTTTTATCGATTCAATCTATGCGCATCTTAAATAAAATCTTTCAATGGTTAATCACCGATCAACAAAAACCAGGTAAATCGGGCTTAGATAATAATATCTTATTTTCGGCAATTATTCTCTTGACTATTGGTGTAGTCATGGTTTATTCTGCCTCAATTGCTTATGCTGGTAAAGATTCAGGAAGCGGTAATCAGTATTATTATTTTATCCGTCAT
>DPRZ01000151.1 GCA_003538525.1 Neisseriales bacterium | reverse complement strand
CTGTTGCATAATTTGTGCAAGTATGTTTTGCATTGAAATAATAAAAATTAGCTAAAATCATAAAATAAATCATAGTATTACTGGTGAAGCAGATGAAATTAAAATTTGAAAATCAAGCCTTTCAGCTACAAGCAATTGAAAGCACCGTTAATTTATTTAGCGATATGCAAATATTAGAGTTAACCGAACAGTTTACTAATCAAAATGAGATATTAAGCTATGATTTAGTGCGTAATGGCTTACAATTGAATGAATCTCAGTTGCTTAGTAATTTACAATCAATTCAATTACTCAATAGCCTAGAAAATTACACGACTGAGCTTTATTATGGTGAATACGCCTTTAAGCGTAAAAATGATGATGGCAATGAAATAGAACCGCTAATCAAAATCCCCAATGTTAGTATCGAAATGGAAACTGGTACTGGTAAAACTTATGTTTATTTACGTACTGCATTTGAACTAAATAAACGCTACGGTTTGACTAAGTTTATTATTGTTGTGCCAAGCGATGCGATTCGGGCGGGTGTTTTAAAATCATTAGAAATTACCAAAGAGCATTTTAAGTCTGAATACAATAATGTCAGCTATGATTATTATCAATATGATAGTGAAAAAATCAGCAAAGTTCGTGATTTTGCGACTACCAATAGCATTCAGATAATGGTGATGACGATTGCCGCATTCAATAAAGATAAAAACAATATTTATGCTTTTAAAGATAAATTTGGAGAATACCGCCCGATTGATCTAATTGCAGCGACCAAGCCAATTGTTATCATTGATGAGCCGCAATCGGTGGATAATACCGAGAATGCCAAAGAAGCGATTAAAAATCTCAATCCATTATTTATCTTGCGTTATTCCGCTACCCACCGCGAGGCGTACAATCAAATTTATAAACTGGATGCAGTTGATGCCTATAATCAGAAACTAGTAAAACAGATCGAGGTTGCCAGCATTGAGGATGCCGACTTTGCGACTATTGGTACTCAGCCTTATATTAAAGTTGTTGAAATTACCCCCAAATTGGAACTGTCGCTGGAATTGGATGTGCAGGATGCCAAGGGTAAAATCAGCCGTAAAGTTGTGAAAAAAATTGCCAACGGTAGTGATTTACAGCAAAAAACCAATAATGAACAATACTATGGCTATATAGTTGAGTATTTTAGCCGTGATAGTGGTGTGACTTTCGCTAATTTAGATTATGATATTGCAGTCGGTGAAGCGATTGGTAATCAACAGAGCGAAGAATTAAAAACCAGCGTAATGCTGCGTTTGGCGATTGAAAATCATATCAAACGTGAACTAAATTTAGCACCACGTAAAATCAAAGTTTTGAGCTTGTTTTTTATCAATAAAGTAGCAGATTATCGCTTGCATGAAAATGATGCTGCCACTGATGGCTGGCTGGCAAAATTATTTGTTGAGCAATTAAAGATTGTCTTGCAATCCTCCCATGGCAAACGTTATCTGCAACTATGCCATAATAGTTTTAATTTGAATCTAGAGAGTGATCTTGATTTAGCGAAACTGCATAATGGCTATTTTGCTAAAGATAAAAAAGGTCATTATAAAGACAGTAAAGACGACACTCAGGATTCTGTCGCCGCTTATCAATTAATCATGAGAGACAAAGAACTATTATTAGATCAGCAAACGCCATTACGCTTTATTTTTTCTCATTCGGCGCTCAAAGAGGGCTGGGATAATCCGAATGTATTTCAAGTCTGTGTATTGCAAGAAAGCAGCAATACCTTTAAACGCCGCCAACAGGTCGGACGGGGTTTACGTTTATGTGTAAATAATTTTGGTGAGCGAATCAAAGACGACAAAATCAATACCTTAACCGTGATTGCTGGTGAATCATACAATTCATTTGCTGCGAATCTACAGCGCGAATATGAAACCGATGCCAAAATTAAATTTGGTAATGTTCATCCTTTAGTTTTTGCTGCGCAGTTGCTAAAAATCGAACCACAGCTTACATTAAACGAAGCTAAACAATTATCTCAGAATATTCATGAGGTATTAAAAGCCAGCCAATTGATTACCGAAAATAATCAGGTTAGCGATAAATGTACTAAATTACTCAAAGTTGACGCGTTTGAATTAAATAACAGTCAGGTTAAACCTTATGAAGAATTAGTTGCCGGAATGCTGACTAAATTAAGTAGCAAATTACCGATTGAAAATCAACGCAATAAACGTGAAATTAAATTAAACAGTAAAGTCTATTTATCACCAGAATTTAAACAGTTATGGCAAAAAATTAGCCCTAAAACAATTTATTCAGTTAATTTAGATTCTACGGAACTAATTAAACAATGTACTACTGAAATTAATAATCAATTACAGATTGAGTTACAAACTCTCACCGTAGCGCGAGCAAAGTTGGTGATTGATGAAGCTGGGGTTTCCAGCGAATTGCAGCACCAAGATATGATTTCAATTCATTCCAGCCAACAAATTGACTTTGTTAGCAAAATTGTATTAGCCACTGGATTAATGCGCCGTAGCATAATAACTATTTTACAAAATATTGCCGATGTAAAGCGGGATATGATTTTTATCAATGCTAATGGATTTA
>DPRZ01000238.1 GCA_003538525.1 Neisseriales bacterium | reverse complement strand
ACGAAACAACAGTAAACCAAGTAAAAAATACCAACTATAATAAACTAGACTTTGCCAAGGATTGCCTAATAAATCACCATTTTTCCACCAATAAAAGCTCAGCCACGCTAATAAACACAGTGATAAGCAATTAATCAATTGATGCCAGCGCCAAAAAGCCAAAACCAACAACGGAAAAGCTAAGGATAACCACACTTCGTAAAATAGTGACCACGTCACCACATCTAAGCTGTTACCTTCATGAGAAATAATACTCAACGAACCCCACAGCATGGTTTTATCAAATGCAGTTTGCGACCAAATATAAAACCACTCGGTTAAACCATGTCCATCTAGAGTCGATGGAAAATAAGCCTTAATCCAAATCAACAGCAGCGCTGAACTTGTTATCGCCACATAATAGGCTGGGTAAATCCGAAAAAAACGTTTTAAAATAAATTGACCATACTCGGTAAATTTAAAATTACGCAATTGATTGCTTAGGACAAAGCCACTTAACACAAAAAAGAAAATTACCGCTTCATGCCCAGCGCAAAAAAACAACCATGGCCGCAATCGCTCATCAGAGGGATGATTCATTTCCCAGAAATGTTGGAAAATCACCATCAGCGCGGCAATTCCGCGTAATGAATCTAATGCCGCAAATTTATGCGGAATAGCTTTAACTGGCAGCATCGCTAGTTTCAGCATCAATGAAAGCTAAGCTACGTAAATCCTGCATTCTAAATGGATATAAAATGCCATCTAAATGATCACATTCATGTTGCATAACACGGGCAAAAAAACCAAAGTCTTCGCCAGAATGTAATTCGCCAAACTGATCATAATATTTATAGGCAATCCCCGCTGGGCGACTTACTTTACCACGCAATCCAGGTAATGACAAACAACCTTCATTAAAAACCGCGTGTTCATCCGTTAAAAATTCAATCTCTGGATTGATAATTACGCGCAATGGACAATCACCGACATTAGCGTAACGCGTTGTATCACGCTGATAATATTCAATTAAAACCACACGTTTATTTACGCCAATTTGTGGCGCCGCAATCCCAACCCCACCTAAATGGTGTTGTGTATCACGTAAATCTTGGATTAGTTGTAAAAGCTCAGTTTGATTAAAGTCACCGGCAGCAACTTCAGATGAACGAACTAATAAACATGGATCACCCATTTTACGAATTGGAACTATCATTACTCAAGCTTACCTCGCAAATTAATTACTGTTATAATAACCCACTAAACCTTTAATTATAACAGAATTACGCCAGCATTATTAAGCGATAATTCCAATTACTCTACGGTTGTAAACCATTTATGAAACTAATTTTTATCTCCGACTTACATCTATCACCTGCCACACCAAAACATAATCAACTATTTTTTGAATTGTTGAGCAAATGGCAAGGACAAATTGATGGTTTATATATCCTAGGGGATTTCTTTGATTATTGGCTCGGCGATGATGATGACAATTACTTTATTAGCGCCATTCGGACGCAGTTAAAGCAATTTAGCTTAGTAACACCTGTTTATTTTCGTGGTGGCAATCATGATTTTGCAGTCGGCAAAAAATTTGCTAAACAGTGTGGAATGCAGTTAATTCCAGATATGCACACACTTAAAGTGGCAGGTAATACCATTTTACTTAGCCATGGCGATACCTTTTGTACGCTGGACGTGGGTTACCAAAAGATGAAACGCATCTTACAAAACCCGCTAGTCATGTTTATTTTACGTAAAATTCCATTGAAATTGCGCTATAAGCTCAAAGAGTCACTGGAAAATAAATCCCATGCAACGACTAATTCAAAACCAGATTATCATTATATGGTCGTAAATGAGAGCGTTATCAACTACGCAACTCAAGCCAATGCCAACATTATCATCCATGGACATACTCATCGACCTGGTAATTATTCATTAACTGATAAAAATGCGACAATTATTCAGCGTTACGAGATACCCGATTGGCAAGATCGAGCACCAGGTGGCTATATTCAATTAAATGACAATCAAATCAACATAATAGAACATGATAACATCACTCGAAATAACTAATTTGAACATTCCTCATGAAACTATTTAACAAAATTATTACAAATATCTTGCACTGCACAGTGTTTTTGGTGTAGAATAACGGTTAAATGTACAATCGTTTACATTCAAAATAATCAACGATAATTTATATATAAATTATTATATTTCACTATTTAACTTTAAGGAAACTCATATGAAAAAATTATTAGCTGTATTAATCGCTGGTGCTTTCGCAACTTCTGCTTTCGCTGTTGAAGCTTCTGCTCCTGTTAAAGCTTCTGCAAAACCTGCTGCATCTGCACATAAAAAATCACACAAAAAAGCGGCTAAAAAACACGCTTCTAAACCAGCTGCTGCTAAACACGAAGCTTCTGCTGCTAAATAATTATCCACGTTCTAACGAACGTATAATTAGATTAGAAACCGAGGGTTACACTCTCGGTTTTTTTATTTATAACTAGGCTAATTCATTTAGGCAATTGATTTACTTCAAACTATTTCCAAAATAATTTATCTTAATGCTAATAATTTAACCTCTTGAATAGAATTCTTTAATAAATAAATTCGCCTATTACCTGGCAAAATAAGCCAGCTTAACCAATTTATAGCACAATGAATTTAATTATATAAGAAATT
>DPRZ01000211.1 GCA_003538525.1 Neisseriales bacterium | reverse complement strand
GTGGAAATGTTTGTCGGTGTCGGCGCGTCTCGGGTGCGTGATTTATTTGAGCAAGCTAAAAAAAGTGCTCCAGCAATTATTTTTATTGATGAGATTGATGCGGTTGGACGCCAGCGTGGTGCAGGTTTAGGCGGTGGTAATGATGAACGTGAGCAAACCTTAAACCAAATGTTGGTTGAAATGGATGGTTTTGAGACACATACAACTGTAATTATTATTGCTGCAACCAATCGCCCAGATGTTCTGGATCCTGCTTTAATGCGTCCAGGACGTTTTGATCGTCAAGTTGTAGTTCCATTGCCAGACATTAAAGGTCGCGAACAAATTTTGAATGTTCATATGCGTAAGGTTCCTGTGGCAAACGATGTTGAGGGTTCAATTATTGCACGTGGAACACCTGGTTTTTCTGGTGCTGATTTAGCTAATCTAGTTAATGAAGCCGCACTGTTTGCCGCGCGTAGAAATAAAAAATTGGTAGATATGCATGATTTTGAAGATGCCAAAGATAAAATAATTATGGGCGCGGAACGTCGTTCGATGGTTATGAAGGACTCTGAAAAACGTAACACGGCTTATCATGAATCAGGGCATGCTGTGGTTGCACGCTTATTACCTGGAACCGATCCTGTTCATAAAGTTACAATTATTCCGCGTGGTCGTGCTTTAGGGGTGACGATGCAACTTCCAGAAGAAGATCGTTATTCATATACTAAAGACTATTTGATGAGTCAAATTGCAATTTTATTTGGTGGTCGTGTTGCCGAAGAGGTTTTCATGAATCAAATGACAACTGGTGCGAGCAATGATTTTGAACGAGCTACCGATTTAGCCCGTAAGTTAGTTACACGCTTTGGTATGACCACTGAATTAGGACCTGTGGTTTATGGTGAAAATGAGGCAGAAGTATTCTTAGGGCGCAGTGTGACCTCAACCAAACATGTATCAGAAGCAACGATGCAAAAAATTGATGAGACGATCCGGAGTATTTTGGAGACTCAATATAATTTAGCGGTTAGATTGTTAACTGAAAATCGAGCTAAGGTGGAAATGATGGCACAAATGTTGCTTGAAAAAGAAACGATTGATGTTAAAGATATAGATTATATTATGGCGTATGTACCTGTGGTTGCAGTAAACACAGAGGTTTGATTAAATTCTATTTAAAGAGATTGTTTTATGCGTAAGTATTTTGGCACTGATGGTATTCGTGGTAAAGTTGGTTGTTTTCCAATAACTCCAGATTTTGCATTACGTTTAGGTTATGCTGCTGGGAAAGTTTTGGCAGCACACAGCAAGAAGCCATCCGTAATTATAGGTAAAGATACGCGGTTATCGGGTTATTTATTTGAATCATCGCTAGAGGCTGGTTTCGCGTATGCAGGTGTTGATGTTTATATGGCAGGTCCCATTCCTACGCCTGCAATTGCATATTTAACTAAAACATTGCGCTTGTCTGCTGGTGTGGTTATTAGCGCATCGCATAATCCTTATTATGATAATGGTATTAAGTTTTTTTCGGCGAACGGTACCAAATTAGCCGATAACATTGAACTAGAAATTGAACAAGTTCTTGAGCAAGAAATGACGGTTGCAAATAAATTAGGCAAAGTTATTCGTTTGAATGATGCTCGTGGTAGGTATATTGAGTTTTGTAAGAGTACTTTCCCATCCAACTTAGACTTAAAAGGTTTAAAAATCGTTCTTGATTGTGCGAATGGAGCAACTTATGATGTTGCGCCACATGTTTTTAAAGAGCTTGGTGCTGATGTTATTAAGCTAGCCTGTAAACCAGATGGTATCAACATTAATGAAAATTGTGGATCGATGCATCCAGAGGAATTAGTTGCAAATATTAAAGAGCATAGTGCTGATTTTGGCATTGCGTTTGATGGCGATGGTGATCGCGTAATTATTGCGGATCGCAATGGTGAGTTGCTAAATGGTGATAAGTTAATTTATTTGATTGTTAAATCTTATGAAGCATTAGGTAATCGGTTGCCTGGTGTAGTTGGTACTGTTATGACGAATATGGCGATGGAGTTGGCTTTAAAAGAGCAGGGCTACGAATTTGTTCGTGCCAAAGTTGGTGATCGTTATGTGGTTGAGGAACTATTAAAACGTAATTGGTTAGTTGGTGGGGAAGCATCTGGTCATTTACTTTGTCTAGATAAACACACTACTGGTGACGGGATCATCTCAGCGCTACAGGTTCTAGCTGGGATTGTAATTTTAAATCAACAGCCTCATGAGGTAATTGACTGGCAAGATTATCCGCAAACAATGATAAATGTTAGATTTACAGATAAAGAATTCGATTGGCAATCAGCTGCGAGAGATGCAATTATGGAAGTTGAAACAGAACTTAATGGAAAAGGTCGTGTAATTGTCCGGGCTAGCGGTACTGAAGCATTGGTTCGGGTCATGGTTGAGGCTAAAGACGCGCAGCTAGCTCAATCTTGTGCTGAAAAAATTGCACAAACTATAAAAGGCTAGTTATGGAAATTCTACATGAATTAGTCTTCTTTTTTACCGCATATGGTTATATTGCAGTATTTTTGGTTCTAGTTGCATGTGGTTTTGGGCTGCCAATCCCAGAAGATATAACTTTAATTGCTGGTGGGGTAATTTGTGGTCTAGCGGCGCATCTGCTAAGCGTGCATACGATGTTGGCAATTTCATTGTTGGGCGTCTTAGTTGGTGACGGTGCGATGTTTATGCTTGGTCGATTGGTTGGACCAAGAGTTAAAACTCTGCCACTACTTCGTCGAGTTTTCACAGAAAAAATTTACAAAAAAATGCAGGATAAAGTTCATCACTATGGCAATCGAATTTTATTCGTTTCACGCTTTTTACCTGGCTTGCGTGCGCCAATTTTTATAACTGCGGGAATCAGTCGGAAAGTTCCCTATTGGAAATTCCTATTGATGGATGGTAGTGCAGCGTTAATTAGTGTGCCTATTTGGGTCTATGCTGGGTATTATTTTGCTCATGATCTTGATTCGCTGATTCATTGGGTTAAAAAAAGTGAGCATTTTGTTATTGGTGGTGTAATTGCATTTGTTGTTCTGTGGTTAATAATTAGTCTGATTAAAAAATATAGAAAATCAGCTGATTAAAACTGCGCCATCTTGTGAAATAGGTTAATTCGCTGGTCTTATTTATAGTAATCCAATTCTACAAATTAGGAATTTTTGTAATGCGTAAAATATTAATTTTAAGTTTAACATCATTAGCAACTTCTGCTTTTGCAGTAACGTCAATTAATTCGGAATCTAGCTCATATGTGGCGTTTCAACAATTCGATCGTCAATATAGTTTTGGATTTGGCGTAACTTCAGGTCAACTAACTAATGGAAGTAACGAAGCTACGAATAACACTCAATTTGTTAATGTTGAAGTTGAACGGTTATTTAATATCGGTGTTTGGATGGATATTAATGCCTATCTACTGACTTATTATTCACAAGTAGCAGATCCTGCTGTTCCAACACTTGGTGTTACTACAGGCTCTCAAGCCCAATTTGGTGGTTTGAATGCTAAGGTTGG
>DPRZ01000060.1 GCA_003538525.1 Neisseriales bacterium | reverse complement strand
CACATCATCATGCCATCTCCTTGTACGTAAATGTTCTTATATTAAGTATATGAGGAGTTTACTCCTTATTTCAATATCTGATACGGATATATTTTAGCTGGAATTTATTTATTAAACTTTGGTGCGCTTTTTGAAACTAAAGATTTTTATTTGCGGCTTCTGAAACGAACTTAGCCGATAATTTAGCTAGAATTAGGCTATAATATCGGCTTTAGATTAGATTAATCATTATGATTAACTATTTGAACTTTATGCATAAATTTGCATGAAAATCAGAAATAACTTGATAATTATAAGGTTCGTATGACACAGTTACAGATAAAAACTTCACTTCCTTTGGGTATCGCGTGGACTTGGGTAAAAGCCAGTTTTGCGATTTTCCGCGAAAAGCCGATCAATTTTATGTTCTTTGGAATTGCTTTCGTGGTTTTTTCCATGTTACCATTTTTGGGAACCTTTCTTGCAACTTTAGTCATCGTGCGGATGTTACTGAGCGCGCAGGCTATCGTTGACAACCAAGCGGTTGGATTAGCTTTAAATTTTAAAAGTATTTTTAGTCAGCGTAATTTGATTAGCTACGCGATTTTTTGCGTCGGTTATGATTTAGTATCGATGACAATTATGAGCCAATTTATGAGTAATTGGGGTGTTGAGGGTGCTACACCAGCTATGTTGATGGATCATCGTGTAATTTATTTAATGTTGGGTATGAGTTTGTTTCGTACACTGTTTTTTGGTATTTCATTGGCAATTGCGACCTTTAATCCAGATATCACGGTGCTCAATTCATTGCGCTTGAGCTGGAAGTTTCTCTATAAAAATATTGCTGTAATTACACTAGGTTTGTTTTTACTCCTGCCGTTTTTGTTAGTTCCATTGTATATTATGGTGATGGTAACCTTGTCAATGGAAAATGCCTTTTTGTTTGGCATCTCGTTCTTGGTGTTAGTTATTTTAATGTTATTATTTTTAGCGATTACAACCTTATTTTCATTTAAATTATATCAAGATGGAATTACGCATGAATAAACTTTATCAGCATATAACTCATCCATTTAAGCTTAGTTTTGATTGGATTTATCAGGGTCTCAAACTATTGCGCCAACAGCCTCTTGCCATTTTGTTGGTGAGCGGTTGTTGTGTGGGATTATTTTTGGTTGGTTTCTTTGCGGCAACTTTTTTACGCAATAGTTTTGCGTTAGTGATAGTTGCTTCACTTGGTTTGAGTGTGGTTTTTCCATTAACCTTAACTTGTTTGGCGATTGTGGTTAATTCTGAATTTAAATCGCAGGAACATAAATTTAAATTTGTTCTGCGGCAAATTTGGGAGAGTAATAGCGTACGTTTAATAATTATTTATTTGTTGTTAGTTGCGTTACTCTCGCTGGGAAGTAGTTATTTAACGCTGATGCTGCCTGCTTTTGAAAACTCAATTGGGTTGACGATGGAAATTGCCTTGTTAGTTTTGCAATTAGTCTCATTATTGGCAATTCCCTGCAATATTGCAACTCACGGTACAATTAAACCATTTAAATTGCTAGCGTTAGGCTTGCGTGCTCTGTTAGTTAATTTTATTCCCTGTTTCGTGTTTTTGCTAATTATGCTGCTTGCTATGTTTGTGGCAATTGTAGTTGCTAAATTAGCCGCAGAAATAATTGGAATGTGGGCATTAATTATTTATGTAATCGAATTATGGCTGTTTGTGACTTGGTTTGGCTTAAGCGCTGCGTTTATGGCGCGTAAAATTATGGGCACGCATCCGTTGGATTAATTAATTTGTTGGTTATGGCATTTGCTAGTAGCAAAAATGGTGCTGATTGCAGATGAATCTGTTTTAGTTTGATTTGAAACATATTGGTTATAAATACAGCGGTTTAGCTCTGCATTGAGTAAATGAAGAAAGAAAAATATGGCAATTATTACGGTAGATAAAATTAGTTTGGCGTTTGGTCATCATCAATTATTAGATAAAGTTAGTTTGGCATTAGAAAAAAATGATAAATATGGCTTGATTGGGCGTAATGGTGCGGGCAAATCCTCATTATTGAAACTTTTGGCTGGTACGCAGGCTGCGGATGATGGACGAATTCATTATCAGGACGGTTTAAAAGTTATCTATGTGGCACAGGAGCCAGAGTTAAGCCCGAGCAATACAATTTTTCAAGAAGTAATGGGTGGCTTGGGTAATCTCAAGCAAATTTTACAAGATTATGCTGATACCTTAGATAAAATGGCACTTGATTATAGTGATGAAATTCTAGAACATCTGACTGATTTACAACATGAATTAGAACATAACAACGGTTGGGTGGTAAAAAATCTAATTGATAAAACGCTCTCTGAATTAGGTCTTGATGAGCATCAATTAATTGGCGATTTATCAGGCGGGGTGCGTAAAAAAGTGGCGCTGGCTAAAGCCCTAGTTGCAAGTCCAGATGTACTATTTTTAGATGAACCGACCAATCATTTAGATGTCTTTGCCATTGAGTGGCTTGAGCAAGTGATTAATAATTTTAACGGTGCGATTATTCTAATTACCCATGATCGGCGTTTTTTGGATAATACGGTTACTAAAATTTTAGAGCTTGATCGTGGTGCATTGCGAACTTATCCAGGTAATTTTACTAAATACCAAGAAATTAAAGCCCGTCAATTAGCCGATGAAGCTAAATCAAGTGCCGAATTTGATAAGCTTTTAGCTCAAGAAGAAGTCTGGATTCGTAAAGGGATTGAAGCGCGGCGCACACGGAATGAAGGACGAGTACGACGTTTGGAGCAACTGCGTGAAATTCGTAGTGCGCGTCGTGATCAGCTGGGTTCAGTTAAATTGCAGATTGATAACGCACAAGCCTCAGGTAAAATTGTGGCAGAGGTTGAACATATTCGGGTAGCTTTCGGTGATAAAGTTGTAATTAATGATTTTTCGAGCAAGATCTTGCGTGGCGATAAAATTGGGCTAATTGGAAGTAATGGGATTGGTAAAACCACATTGCTTAAAACTATTTTGGGTGAAATTGAGCAAACTTCTGGAACTATTAAACTTGGAAGTAAACTTGAAGTAGCTTATTTTGATCAATTGCGTCAGCAGCTGGATGATAATCAGACCATTCAAGAAGTGATCGGACAGGGGCAAGATTATATTTTTATTAATGGTTTCCGTAAACATATTGCAACCTATTTGGAAGATTTCTTGTTTGATCCAGCGCGCTTTCGTTCGCCAGTTTCATCATTATCAGGTGGTGAGCGTAATCGTTTATT
>DPRZ01000068.1 GCA_003538525.1 Neisseriales bacterium | reverse complement strand
ATATTTCAGTATGCTATTAATTTAAGTTGAAGTTGATTATAAAAATTAATTAGCTTAATTATTAAAGTTTCTAGTATTTGTATCTTGAATTCTATGGCTCAAGTACATCCTTAAAATATCCATATCCTATCATCTATTCTCTTCTTTATTTTTTATAACAATAGCGACTCGTTCATGATAATTTTAGTTCCTGAACTCAATCTTGGTCTTCTAAATTGCACGTGATAAAATTTATAATTACCTAATTCATTTGGTATTTTGGTGTGACTTTTATTTCGTTGGTGCAAATTGATAATGTCTACAGCATATGCAGGCGATTTGGAGTGATTTATACCAAGAATTACGCTACACGTAACTAACCAATACTTGCATTTAATTTGCATGTTTGCTATAATACCCATATTGGAATAAGTGATAATGTCCGATTAAATAACTAAACTATTATAGGAAATCAATTATGTTTTGTAATCAATGTGAACAAACGTTACGCACACCGAGTGCAACTGGGTGTAATTCTTTAGGGATTTGTGGTAAAACTAATACCACGGCTAATTTGCAAGATTTATTAATTCATGCGCTAACTGGGGTGGGGATTTATGCTGATTTGGCGCGAAAAGTTGGCGTAATTGACGCCGCAATTGATGGCTTAGTTGTCGATGCACTTTTTGCGACATTAACCAATGTGAATTTTGATGATGCTCGAATTCAAGAATATATTCAACAAGCGGTTACAGCTCGCCACGAATTAAAAGCTCGATACATTGCCGCTTGTGAAGCTAAAAATATTACACCAGAAGTAAGCTCACTGGCTGCGGCTCAATTTGAAGCGGCAAATAGTTTGAATGGACTTTTAGAGCAAGCTGATGCGATTGGCTTTGATATGCGTTCATTAAATCTTGATGCTGATTTAACTGGTTTATATGGACTAGTTTTATTTGGCTTAAAAGGTTTAGCGGCTTATTGCGATCATGCTCGAATGTTAGGTTTTACTGATCCTGAAATCTTTGCACAAGTTCATGCGTGCTTGGCATTTTTAGCCACCGAGTCAGATGATGCTAATGCTTATCTTACTTGGGCATTAAAAGTTGGTGAAGTTAATTATAATACTATGGCATTATTAGATACAGCTCATACTGAAACATTTGGTCATCCAGAACCAACTCAAGTTCGTGTGACACCAATTCTAGGTAAAGCGCTATTAGTTAGTGGACACGATTTACATGATTTAGAAACTATTTTGCAACAAACTGCTGGTAAAGGAATTAATGTTTATACCCATGGTGAAATGTTGCCAGCGCATGCCTATCCTAAATTTAAAGAATATCCTCATTTAGTTGCTAATTATGGTGGTGCGTGGCAAGATCAGCAAGTTGAATTTGCTGAATTTCCAGGTAGTATTATTGTAACGACCAATTGTTTAATCCAACCGCAAGCAAGTTATAATCAACGTTTATTTACCACGAATGCAGTTGGTTGGTCAGGAATTCCGCATTTAGCCAATCGTGATTTCACTCCTGCGATTGAAGCGGCTTTGGCGGCGCCTGGATTTACTGTCGATGCTGAAGCTAAATTTATTACCACCGGTTTTGCACGTAATACGGTATTAAGCGTTGCTCCACAAATAATTGATGCGGTAAAATCTGGCGCATTAAAACACTTCTTCTTAATCGGTGGTTGTGATGGTGCTAAAACTGGACGTAATTACTTTACTGATTTTGCACATCAAGTTCCTCAAGATAGTGTGATTTTAACCTTAGGATGTGGTAAATTCCGCTTTAACAAAGATGAATTTGGCGATATTGGTGGAATTCCGCGTCTATTGGATATGGGACAATGTAATGATGCTTATTCAGCGGTGCAAGTTGCAGTCGCTTTAGCTGGTGCCTTTGAATGTGGAGTTAATGAATTACCATTATCTTTAATTATTTCATGGTTTGAGCAAAAAGCCGCCGCAGTCTTGTTGACGTTATTGTACTTAGGTCTGGAAAATATTCACCTAGGTCCAACCTTACCCGCATTTTTAACGCCAAACGTAGTAAATATTTTGGTGGAGAAATTTAAGTTGCGTCCAACCGGCGTTGCAAGTGAAGATTTGGCACGAATTTTACAAGCTTAATCAACAATTAATAATTAGCTACCCTGAATCATCAAATGGACTTTGGGGTAGCGGACTAAATTGCTGTAAATGAAATTTTATTAGAAATGTAGCCAATACATAAATATAAACAGAGTTAGCAACGACATAATTGTACCAATAATCGTACTACTAACATTTTCTTGTGGGTCAATATCAAAAGATACGCTAAAAATGGTAGATGTAATCGCCGTTGGCATCGCACACAAAATAACTAGCTCTTTTGCCAAGAGACCACTGATACCAAAAATTTTAACAATTCCCATCATTAATAAGGGGTGAATAATATTTTTTAAGAAAATATTCACTACAACAATTGTGCTTAAATGAATTTTAAAACGCGATATAATTAGCCCTAGTGTAAACAAAGAGATACCTGATGTTGTTCCACCGATTAGAGTGGCACTTGAGGCAATTACTTTGGGAACAGGCAGTTGAAATGAAGAAATAATTATCCCTAAAATCGGCATAAAGATTAGCGGATTTTTAATTACGCGTAGAGTTATTTGTTTTAAATCAACGCCAGACTCGCCAACGATACCAAGTTCGATCAATATTAGTGTCGTGGGTATCATTAAGACACCAACCACAATATTACTGACCACAATCGGCAACATCGCCTGCATACCAATTAGAGAAGTTAGTAATGGAATACCCAAAAAAGCGGTATTGGGATAACCACAAACAAATGCCGT
>DPRZ01000191.1 GCA_003538525.1 Neisseriales bacterium | reverse complement strand
GATTGATTAATCGTTACCATCATACCCATTTTCATTAATTTCTTAACTACTTCAGAGGCTTTAACTGACATCTTATGTGCTAAATCCGCAACGGTAATTGCTTCTGGTACCGAAATTTCTAAAACCTGAACTTTAACTGGTTTTTGGAATTCCTGAACTTTTGGCTGTTGCTTATTTTGCGCTTTGTGACGATGATCAGGTTTTTTATGATGCGGACGATGTTGTTGATGATACGGCGCAGCAGGTTTAGCCACAGGAGTTTCAGCTACTGCAACTACTTCCACGCTTTCAATCACTGCTTCAACATCGGCGAATTCACCATCTAACACACCATCCTCTAAACTAGAATCCGAAACACCAATTACTTTCATCTTATGTGATTTTTTAACTGGCTTCGCGGTTTGTGGTTTAGCAGGAGCATTGTCAAAGGTTTTTTTAGCTACAACTGGCGCGACATGATGTGCAACAAATGTTTTAGTTTCTTCAACTTTAGTTTCCGGTGCAGCGTGATAAATCCGTGCAGCAGGAGCTGGCGTAGGCGCCACTAGAGCTTCTGGTTTAACTTCTTCCACCTGAGGCACAGGCTGTTCAGGTTGTTCGCTTACTGGTTCAATATTTACTGACACAGGCGCAGGCGCAACTAAACTATCATCATCATTGATAGTTTTTTGAAATACTTTTTTACGTTTAATTTCAACAATCGTACCATTTGAACTAGACTCGCTTAGTTCTGCGTGTTGGGCGTCGTCATCTTTTTTCTTACCTAGAGATAATTTTCTTGGCTTTTCTTGGCTCGCACCACTTAAAAAGTCTGAAAATTTAGCTTTTTCCGCAGATGACAATTCGTCATTAATGGTTTTAATTATTCCAGCCCGATTTAATTTAGTTAATAGCTCATTTTGCGAGATATTTAATTCTAGAGCAAATTCTTTTATAGTCATACTTATTCCTTACTCTTGAAAATATCCGCATACTTCACGAGCTTTTAAAATCAATTTATTGGCAGTTTCCGAATCAATGCTAATCATGTCCATTAATTCATCACCGGATAAATCGGCAAAATCATCGATTGAGGTGATATTATTTTCCACTAATTGGAGCAATACATCACGTGAGAATTTAACCACATTGGCTAATCCTTCGGCTAACACATCCATTTTATCTTTAAACAAAATGGTTTTAGATAAGAGTTTATTTCGAGCACGCTCTTGTAACTCTTTAGCCACATCAGCATCAAAATCTTGAATTACCAATAATTCCGATACATTTACATAGGCAACTTCCTCTAACGAAGTAAACCCATTGTCGATTAATAATTCTGAAATATCATCATCAACATCCAAAGCCTCATTAAACATGGCGATTAAATCTGCACGTTCATGTTGTTTTTTGTCTTTAGCTTCAGTTTTACCGAAGATATTAATCGTACAATTAATTAATTTACTTGCCAAACGCACATTAATCCCATCAGGGCCAATTGCTGAACCTAATTTATCATCATCAACAATTACATCAATTGAACGTTTTTCCTCATCAACTACTAAACTTGAAATTTCAGCTGGAGCTAAGGCATTTAATGCAAATTGAGCCAAATCATCACTATATTCAATTACATCAACTTTTTCACCAAATAATTCTTTGGTAACACTTTCAATCCGTTGATTTCTAAAGCCAATTACCGCACCCTTTGCATCAATCCGTTGATCATGGCTAATTACCGCTACTTTAGAGCGATTTCCTGCATCACGCGCAATTGATTTAATTTCAATCCGTGCATTCGCAATTTCAGGCACATTATTTTCCAACAATTTAGCCAAAAATCCAGTACTCGCCCGTGAAATACTTAGACGTCCATTTTTAATTACTGGCTCAGCTTTATCAAAAAAACCTTTAATTACATCACCAGGTTTTAAAACTTCTTTGCTAATCAAGTCTGGTTTCATGATGATCGCTTCAACTTTACCGCAATCCACAATTACGTTACCGCGTTCAATTTTGCGAATTTTACCAATAATGATTCCGTTATTTCGCGACAAATACTCGGTTAAAACTTGCTCGCGTTCAGCATCCTTAATCCGTTGTGCGATAATATTGCGTGCCGCTTGCGCCGAAACTCGACCTAGTTCTTGATTTTCTAGCTCTTCTTCAACTACATCACCGATTTTTAAATCTTGTCCATAGCGCTCAGCATCTGCCGCTACATCTGACTCAGAGAGTTCTTTATCATCATCATAAAAATCAATGTCTGAAACAACGCTCCATTTACGAATGGTTTTATATTTACCAGTCGCACGATCAATTTGAACATCAATTTCTGGAAACTCACCCTCAAAGCTGCGTTTAGTTGCAAAAGCCAAGGCTTTTTCTAAACTATCAAACACCACTTCTTTATCTAAATTTTTTTCTTTTGCTAGCACATCTACCAGCATTAATACTTCTTTACTCATTGCCTACCTCTCAAAATTATTTCTTTTTAGGGTCAAAAATCAAACGTCCACGACTGATAACATCGTATTCAACACTAAATAATTGTTTATTCTCCAGTTCAAGCGTAATTTTTTCACCATCAACCGCCTGAATAACTCCTTGAAATACTTTTTGTTCATCAAATAACTCGCGAGTTTTAATCTTAGCTGTTCGACCAATAAAACGAACATAATCTGGAAGTTTTTTAAGCGGACGCTCTAAACCAGGTGAGGAAATTTCCAAGCGATTATAATCAACTTCTTCGACCAAGAAAACGCGGCTCAAATGATTGGAAACGCTCACGCAATCCTCAACCGTTATGCCACCATCTTTGTCGATAAAAACGCGAATAATTTTAGCTGGGGTAATTTCAACATCCACCAGCTCGAACCCCAAACCTGGGACTGTTTGTTCTAAAATTGTTTGTAAATTCATTTTCAACCTAACAAAAAAGTGAGCCCAAAATGGCTCACTAGTTTATTTATACTTTATATATTAACTGAATTATACCACGATTAACTAACACATAGCAAGCAAAACCACAAAGATTATTCCATGTTATAATTCGGTTCTCATTTTAACGGATTAAAACTTAGACCAACTATGAATAATTTCAATAAACTAATTGAC
>DPRZ01000007.1:1530-4124 GCA_003538525.1 Neisseriales bacterium | reverse complement strand
TTATCGCCAGGTAATTGACCACCTTCACCGGGTTTAGCCCCTTGAGCAATCTTGATTTGAATAATTTCAGCACTCATCAAATACTCAGGCGTAACCCCAAAGCGTCCCGAGGCAATTTGTTTAATCTTAGAATTACGATTAGTTCCAAAGCGCTCCGAATCTTCACCGCCCTCACCAGAATTTGATTTACCACCCAGTGTATTCATTGCAATCGCTAGGGCTTGATGAGCTTCGGCGCTAAGTGCACCAATTGACATTGCCGCCGTATCAAAGCGTGTGCAAATTTCTTGCGTGCTAGCTACGCGATAGGTTAAAGTTTCATCGTTTAAATTCTCAGGATTCAATTTAACTTGCAACAAATCACGTAAAGTCATGGCTGGACGATTATTTACCTCATTGGCAAAGGCATAATAATCAGCTAAATTACCACTCCGTACCGCGATTTGCAATTTTTTAACCACATCAGGATTAAACGCATGGTATTCACCAAAATAAGAATATTTGATATTCCCACCCATTTCAACTAATTCGCCTTTATTCCATGCTTTATGATGAGCGCGTTCTAAATCGGCTTGAAAATCGGCAAACGTTGAGCCACCAATCCGTGAGACCGCATCACCAAAACATTTCGCGCTAACACTGGCATCAATGCCCAAGGCTTCAAATAAATGCGAACCACGATAAGAAGATACCGTCGAAATTCCCATTTTGGACATGATTTTAAGAATACCTTTGTTAATTGCCGCGCTATAATTAGTGATTAATTGCGCTAGCGTTTTCTTCGAATGAACTTGATTAGCAATTTCATTGATTAAATGATAGCTAAAGTATGGATAAATCGCACTCGCACCAAAACCCAGCAAAACACAGAAATGATGTGGATCACGGGCAGTTGCGGTTTCCACAATTAAATCAACTTGATTGCGCAATTGTTGGCGAATTAATTGATTATGAATTGCACCAACCAGCATTGCGGCGTGAATAACCACCAAATTAGCGCTAATATTACGGTCTGACAGCACCAAGAAATTAACTCCCGAACTAGCCAGTTCACTCGCCGAATTAACAATGCGTTCAATCGCCAATTCAAGAGTTTCTTGTTGTGGGTCAAAAGATAATTCTAATTGCGCAACTTTTTTCCACTCGGCGGCTTCACTAACCACATAATTAAATAATTCAGCCGTTAAAAGTGGCGATTTCAATTTATAGCCATTAATTACCGCTGGTGTTACCAAATTAGTTTTATCACCCAAATAAGTGTCTAAGGACATTACATATTTTTCACGAATTGAGTCAATTGCTGGATTGGTAACTTGGGCAAAACTTTGCCGGAAATAATCCGATAATAAACGACTTGATTGATTCAAGACTGCAATTGCCGCATCATCACCCATCGACATAGTTGGTTCCATACCCTCAAGCGCCGCCACACGAATAACTTGCTCTAATTCTTCATTTGTCACCATAAAGAGTTTTTTGTAGGTACTTAGGTCTTCACTCAATGGAGACATTTCACTGACAACTTCACTCATTTTTGGTCGAGTGTATTGATCATTTTTCAAAACATTGAGATCAAATTGGCGATAAATGGCTTTATCAAAGAGCACCATTTTAGCTTGCGTATCAATAACAATCATTTCACCAGCGCCAAGACGACCTTTAACAATAAAGTCTTCATCGGGATAATCGACAATTCCTGTTTCTGAGGCAATAATTACCGTACCATCTTGGGTAATTGAATAACGTAGTGGACGTAAACCATTGCGATCCAAGCACGACATCACCTGCAAACCATTGGTAAAAACAATCCCAGCAGGACCATCCCATGGCTCATAACCGATGCTGACCATTTCATACCAGGCACGAATATTTTCACTAAGTTTATTATTATTTTGCCAATATGGTGGAATTAAAGCACGCAAAGCTTGCTTATAATTAACCCCTGCCATCAAAAGCATTTCCAGCATATTATCTAAGCTAAATGAATCTGATCCGCTTTCACTTACTAAGCTGGTCACCAAAGATAATTTATCTTGAATAGCTTGTGGCAACAATTTAATCCCGTGATCTTTAGCCCATAAGCGATTCGCCGAAACGGTATTAATTTCGCCATTATGCGCCACATAACGAAAGGGCTGCGCCAAACGCCAACTGGGTTGCGTGTTAGTTGAAAAACGTTGATGAAACACGCAAATGCTGGTTTTAAACAATGGATCGGCCAAATCAAGATAAAATTCTTTCAAAATCCGCGGCAAGCACAAGGCTTTATAAATCATGGTACGACTAGACAAACTACAGATGAAAAAATCTGGATTATTAATTAGGCGTTGTTCGATATTTTTACGTAAAGCATATAGACATAATTCAAAATCATCAACCTTAATTCCATCGGGACAATTAATAAATAATTGTTCAATAATTGGTAAGCTGTTTTTGGCAATCCGTCCTAACACCGAAACATTAATTGGTACACGACGAAAGAAAATACTCGTAAAACCCAATTTAGCACATTCCGCGCTGATAATTGAACGTTGTTCAGAAATACTGATATGCTCGAGTGAGAAGAAAATATTTCCCGCCGCATAACAATTAGC
>DPRZ01000007.1:0-1342 GCA_003538525.1 Neisseriales bacterium | reverse complement strand
AACAGCCCACAACCATCGCCAGTGCGCCCATCCGATTGAATCGCACCACGATGCGAAAGTTTAATTAAAGCCGAAATACCTTTAATTAAAATATCATGCTGCGGAACACCATATTTATTGGCAATAACCCCAACGCCACAATTATCTTTTTCTGGAAATCTCATAAATGATGCCATAAAGTCCCCCATCGGCAAGTGCTATTATTTTTCTGTTAAATCTATTTTTAGTTACTCAAACTTGCAGCGGACTGAAAAGCTTGTTCTAAATCATTAATTAAATCGCGGACATCTTCAATCCCAATCGAAAGACGCAATAAATCACTATCTACCCCGGCTAAGATTTGCTGTTCTTGACTCAATTGCGCATGCGTCGTGCTTGACGGATGAATAATCAATGATTTCGCATCGGCAACATTCGCTAATAATGAAAATAGCTGCAAACTATGCACAAATTTTTTCGCAGCTTCAGGTCCACCTTTAATTCCAAAAGTGAAAATTGAGCCACAACCTTTTGGTAAATATTTTTTACCCAACTCATGATAATGATTAGAACTCAAACCAGGATAATTCACCCAGCTAACTTGTGGATGTTGTTCTAGATATTCAGCAATTTTCTGTGCATTTTCGACGTGACGCTGCACACGCAAAGACAATGTTTCTAAACCCTGAATAAACATAAACGAGTTAAACGGGCTCAAGCAAGCCCCAGTATCACGAAGTAATTGCACCCGCGCTTTGATAATGTAAGCCAAGTTACCAAAAGTCTCACTATAAACTAAACCGTTGTAACTTTTATCAGGGGTGGTAAATTCTGGAAAACGCCCACTGGCTGCCCAATCGAAGTTACCACCATCAACAATTACCCCACCAATTGACGTACCATGCCCACCAATAAATTTAGTTGCCGAGTGCACCACAATATTGGCACCATGTTCAATGGGACGACATAAATATGGAGTTGCAAACGTATTATCAACAATCAATGGAATACCATGTTGTTTGGCAATGGCCGCTACCGCTGCAATATCAATAATACTTGCGCTCGGATTACCAATAGTCTCAATGAAAAAAGCTTTGGTTTTAGGCGTAATTGCCTCAGCAAAATTAACAGGATTATTCGCATCAATAAATTTGGTATTAATACCGTATTTAGGCAAGGTATTGGCAAATAAATTAAAGGTTCCACCATATAAACTACCCGATGAAATAATTTCATCACCAACCCCAGCTAAATTCATGATGGCATAGGTTATCGCTGCCGAACCAGAGGCAACCGCTAAGGCCGCAACACCACCTTCAAGCGCAGCAATGCGTTTTTCAAAAACATCGGTAGTTGGATTCAT
>DPRZ01000013.1 GCA_003538525.1 Neisseriales bacterium | reverse complement strand
TGTGCCAAGTTTTGCCATCACGGGCTGCATCTAACATATTTTGTAATTGGGTGGTTGTACCCTTGGTAGCTGAGACCACAATAACTTCTTGATTGCCAGCTAAGATTTTTTTAACTTCGTTAAAGCGTTTAGCATCGGCTAGGCTTGAGCCACCAAATTTATGTAAAGTATAAAAGTTTTTATTTAGTTCCACGATTAATTGTACTCCTTTGCGATATTAATTCATTGAATCCGCGGTAAATTTAGGTAAAATTTTTGTCTGGAGTGCGTGATTTAAGTTTGCACCTTGCTTGATAAATACAAAAAAATTACCGCCAAAGCGGTATTGCATACTAAATTATATCACTGAATATCAAGCTCTTGGCATGGAATTATCCATTTTTTATTGCATTGCAGCAACAGAACTAGTAAAATAAGAGGTTCATTTGCTAAAAATTACTATATTTAAGCCATTGATTAGTTAATTATTATATAATAATGGCTTGTTAAATCAGAATGATATGTGCAGATAGCGTCGGCGCATAATTTTAATGGCGTTGTTTTTCGATGCGATTATTTATATTAAAAGGGAGTTCTTATGTTTAGGGTTTACAATTTTGCGGCAGGTCCTGCAATGTTACCAGAGTCAGTTTTGCGCAAAGTTCAACAGGATTTATTGAGTTGGCAAGATACTGGTACATCAATTATGGAAATTGGTCATCGTACTGCAACTTTTCAAGATATGTTGGCAAAATTAGAATCCAAATTACGTAAATTAATGAATATCCCTAACAATTATAAAGTTTTATTTTCATCAGGTGGCGGACAAGGACATTTTAGTTTTATTCCCATGAATTTGTGCGGTAAAAATAAAGCCGTTGATTATATCGTGAGTGGTACTTGGTCGGAACGTGCGGCAAAATATGCTGCTCGTTATGCTGATGTTAGCATTGTTACTACCGCGACATTGAGTTCAATTCCTGCACCAGCAACATGGAAATTAAATCCCGATGCTGCATATGTGTATTATTGCCCAAATGAAACCATTAATGGAGTTCAATTTGCTGATATTCCTGAAGTCGGTGATGTGCCATTGGTCGCTGATTTTACCTCATCAATTTTATCCGATGAAATTGATGTTAGCAAGTTTGGCTTAATTTTTGCCTCAGCGCAAAAAAACTTGGGTATTGCTGGAATTACCTTGTTAATTATTCGCGATGATTTGCTTGACCAAGCTCAAGCTTGTACCCCTGAAATTTTTAATTACAAATTGCAAGCCGAGCAAAATTCGTTATTAAACACAATTCCAACTGTACCTACCTATATGATGGATTTAATGGTTGATTGGATTATTAATGAGCAAGGCGGGATAGTGAATCTTGCACAAAATAATCGCCGTAAAGTGGCTAAATTATATGCTTGCATTGATAATAGCAATGGATTTTATACCAATACGATTGAAAAACAATATCGTTCATTAATTAATGTACCATTTACTTTACCTACTGAAGATTTATTGAAACATTTCTTAGTTGAAGCGCGTCAATTTGGCTTAGCTTATTTGAATGGGCATAAATTAGTTGGTGGTGCGCGTGCGAGTTTATATAATGCAATGCCTGAAGAGGGTGTGGATAAATTAATTGAGTTTATGCAACATTTTGCTAAAAAATACGCGGAATAAATGATGCAACAAACCCAACGTGAAGTGGCAAATTTATTTGAAACGGTCTTAATTAGTAAGGGTTTTAAGGGTGAATTTCATCTTGATAAAGCCACCTGTTTAGTTAATGCAACTGATAATAGTATTTATGAAGTTTTGCCGCTGGCCATTGCTCAACCGCGTGATTTGGCAGATCTGCAACAGTTGGTTAATTTGGCGCAATTGGAGCCGTTTAATCAGTTGTGTTTTTGTGCGCGTGGTGGCGGAACTGGTACTAATGGTCAGTCATTGACCAATGGTGTAGTGATCGATTTAAGTCGCTTCATGACGCGGGTGTTGGAATTTAAACCCGAAGAACGGACGATTACCGTTGAACCTGGCATGATCTTGAGTGATCTCAATCGGATGTTAGTAAAACATGGTTTATTTTTTGCACCGAATGTTTCAACTGCTGATCGTGCTACCATTGGTGGGATGATTGCAACTGATGCGGCGGGTAAAGGTTCGTTGATTTATGGTAAGACCGCGGATCATTTTTTGGGCATGCAATTAGTTTTACCGAATGGTGATTTAATCGATACGCTTGATGCTAATGCAATGCCAAGCGCTGTGCAGCTTGAATTAGAGCAGAAAATTGCGGCATTTATTGAACCTGTTCAAGGCGAAATTGAAGCACGTTTCCCAATTTTGCAACGTCCGCTTTCGGGTTATAATCTTAAGCAATGTTATCAAAACGGCGTGGTTAATTTACAGCGCTTAATTGCGGGTTCCGAAGGTACTTTGGGCTTAGTTGCTGCTGCTAAATTAAATTTATTGCCGATTCCTAAGTTTAAAGCTTTAATGGTCGTGCATTATCCAAGCTTTCTTGCCGCACTTAAAGATGCGCAATTTCTAATTCAATTTCAACCGCTGGCGATTGAAGCAATCGATGAAAAAGTTCAACAAAGCGCTCAAACGCTACCAAATTGGCCAAGTTTAGCTAAGATGCTGAATTGTGAGGGGCAAAGTTATATTTCTAACTTTGTGGAATTTGTTGCAGAGACGCAAGTCGAATTAGATGCTAAGATTAATCAAGTTCAGCAAGAGCTAAATGCGCGCCAAGCTAATTATGTGACCATTTTAGAAAATAATCAAATTAATCAACTTTGGTCAATTCGCTCACTCGCGGTTGGTTTAGTCGGTAAATTACCTGGTGTGGCAAAACCAATAGCCTTTGTTGAAGATGCTATTGTTCCACCTGAACATTTGGCAGATTTTGTTGCTGATTTGCAAGCCGAATTAGAGCGCCAGAATTTTAGATATGCGATGTATGGGCATGTCGATGTTGGTTGTATTCATGTGCGCCCAGCGCTAGATATGCAAAATCCCGTAGATCGTGCGCAAATTCGACCAATTACCGAAAGCGTAATTAAGTTACTCGATAAATATCATGGCATCTTATGGGGTGAACATGGTAAAGGCTATCGTGGTGAATTTGTACCACATGTCTTTGGTCCAGTACTATATGCTGTGTTGTGTCAAATTAAAAATCTCTGTGATCCACAAAATCGCTTTAATCCAGGCAAGTTGACTGCGCCCAATCCTACAACTCAATTGCAACGGATTGAATTAGTTCCGATGCGTGGTGAATTGGATCAGATTATTCCAGCGGGCGAACAAAAACTCTTTGCGGGTGCGATGTTATGTAATGGGAATGCCGCCTGCTTTAATCAAGAGCCGAGTAACGCGATGTGTCCATCGTATAAAATAACCCGCAATCGGATTCATTCGCCAAAAGGGCGCGCGATGCTAGTTAAAGAATGGTTGCGCGAAAAAGCTAAACCGAATGGCGAACATAAACAAGCTGCTGCGGCGGCATTTGCGGCGTTATCTGGCTGTTTGGGGTGTAAAGCTTGTGCGGGTAAATGTCCAACGCAAGTTAGTATTCCTGATTTACGGAGTAATTTTTTACATAGTTATCAGCGTGATTATGCAAAAATAAATTTGCGTGATTTGATGTTAGCGCAGATTGAAAATTTGTTACCATTGGCAGCAAAATTTCCTAAAATGTGGAATTTTATTCATCGCAATCGTTTAGCGCCAAGTTTGGG
>DPRZ01000104.1 GCA_003538525.1 Neisseriales bacterium | reverse complement strand
ACTTGATAATCATGAATTAATTCGTCAGGCAAAAGAATTGGAATTATTGGCACTAGAACAAGATCCGCGAATTAAAGCCTCTGATGGCTCATCAATTAGCCTTACACGTTATAATTTTGTAACCGCCAATAGCAACGGACTGCTTAATGGCTACCAAACTAGTCGTTATTCAAAATACGTGAGCCTAATTGGAGAAAACTCCGCGGGTATGCAGACCGATTACTGGCACACCTCAAGTCGCGCATATCCCGAGTTAATGCCCAACCAAGAACTCGCAGCTAAAGCCGCACAACGTGTCTTACGCCGTCTCAATAAAGGTGAATGCACATCTGGAAAACCAGCCGTAATTTTTGAAAGTTCAATTGCTAAATCAATCATTGGTAGCCTAATGGGTGCTCTAAGTGGTGGCAGCTTATTTCGACGATTGAGTTTTTTAAATGATAGCCTAGGCATAAAAATAATGCCTGAGTGGCTAACTATCAATGAAAATCCTTTTATTGTAAAAGGCATGGCAAGCTGTTACTTTGATAATGAAGGTAGTCAAGTACGACAACGTGACATTATTGCTAATGGAGCGGTTAATGGCTACCTACTTTCAAGTTATTCTGCACGTAAAATGAACTTAACTTCAACAGGAAATGCAGGAGGTAATCATAACATCGTAGTCAGCCATAATTTCGTTGGAGACTTAACTAAACTCGCTCAACACATGAAAAACGGAATTATCATTATTGACACTATCGGTCATGGTCTAAATATGGTCAGTGGCGATTATTCGGTTGGCGCATCTGGATTAGTCGTAATTGATAGTGAAATTAGTCATTTTGTTGATAATTTGACTATTGCTGGAAACATGCGCGACATCTATCAAAATATTGCAGCCATCTCCAATGATTATGAAAATAGTTCAGTCTGTTGTGGATCAATGTTAGTTAATGCTGGCATTATTCAAGTTAGCTCAAAATAAATTCACTTTGGTGCACAGCAACAACATATTTATATAAAATTTGATATACTACTAACCAAGAATGTTATTCATCTAATTATTAGCTCAATCCTCCGTCAGTATGATGGTTTCAAAAAGGCTAAACAATTAATTCACGGGAGAATGTAGTATGTCACAAATTAGCTCAGTACAAACCGAACAACACTTATTTCCAGTTAACTCAACTTTTGCTGCACACGCCAATATCCGCAGTGAAGAGCAATACCAATCAATGGTTGAACGTGCCAATAGCGATTACGAAGGCTATTGGGGTGATTTAGCCCAACAATATATTGATTGGCATACACCTTTTACCACAGTACTCAACCAAGAAAATGCGCCATTCTATAAATGGTTTCAAGAAGGCAAATTGAATGTTTCTTACAATTGCCTTGATCGACATTTGCTGACACACCCACATAAAACTGCCATTATTTTTGAGTCAGATGCAGGTCACGTTGAAACGGTAACTTATAAAGAGCTTCACCATAAGGTCTGTCGCTTTGCAAATGGCTTAAAAACCTTAGGCGTGATTAAAGGTGACCGTGTAGTCATTTATATGCCAAATAGTATCGAAGCTATCATTGCGATGCAAGCTTGCGCTAGAATTGGCGCAATTCACTCAGTGGTATTTGGTGGATTCTCCGCAAAAGCCATTCACGACCGTATTAAAGATACTCAAGCTAAAATAATTATTACCGCCGATGCACAAAAACGTGGCGGTAGAATTTTCCCACTTAAAGATGACGTTAATCAAGCAATCAAAGTTGAAGATTTATCTTGCGTTGAAAAAGTAATTGTACATAAACGGACAGGTGAAGCGCATAATTGGATCGAGGGACGTGATGTTTGGTGGCACGATATTATCCGTGGACAATCAGACTCTTGTGAACCTGAATGGGTGGACTCTGAACATCCTCTCTTTATTTTATATACCTCAGGCTCAACAGGAACACCAAAAGGAGTTCAACATGCCAGTGGCGGATACCTATTGGGTGCAATAACAACGATGAAATGGGTGTTTGATATTAAGCCGCATGACATCTATTGGTCAACTGCTGACGTTGGCTGGATTACTGGGCATACCTATTTATGTTATGGACCATTAGCCGTTGGTGCCACACAAATAGTTTTTGAGGGAATTCCAACTTTCCCTTACCCTGATCGTTTCTGGCGCATAATTCAAGAACATAAAGTAACTATTTTCTACACTGCACCAACCGCAATTCGCGCGTTAATTAAAGCTGGTGGTGATTTGCCACGCAATTATGATCTAACTTCGTTGCGCTTACTTGGTTCAGTTGGTGAACCAATTAATCCTGAAGCTTGGTTATGGTATTTCAACGAAATTGGTGGTGGTCGCTGTCCGATTGTGGATACCTGGTGGCAAACTGAAACAGGGTCAAATATTTTAGCACCGATGCCTGGAATAACGCCACTAATCCCTGGTTCATGTACACGTTCAGTGCCTGGGGTTTTTGTTGATATCGTCGATGAAAATGGTCATAGTGTCACCGATAACGATGGCGGCTATTTAGTTATTCGTAAACCATTTCCATCACAAATTCGCACCATTTGGAATGCGCCTGAGCGTTTTATAAGTTCATATTACCCACAAGATATTGCCGAAGGTAAATATTATGTTGCTGGCGACTCAGCTTCACGGGATAAATATGGTTATTATCATATTCTTGGGCGAATTGATGATGTTCTAAATGTATCTGGTCACCGCTTAGGAACCGCGGAAATTGAAGCCGCTTTAGGATCTAATCCAAAAGTAGCTGAAGCTGCAGTGGTTGGACGTCCGCATGAAATTAAAGGCGAAGCGATTGTCGCTTTCGTGGTTTTAAAAGGTCAATTACCAACTGGTGATGATAAAGCGCGTTTAATTGCGGAATTACGTGAATGGGTTGGTAAAGAAATTGGTAATTTAGCCAAACCAGATGAAATTCGTTTCGGTGAAAATTTACCCAAAACGCGTTCAGGCAAAATTATGCGCCGAATTTTACGCAGTCTTGCCAAAGGTGAAGCAATTACCCAAGACGTTTCAACCTTAGAAAATCCAGCCATTTTAGAACAGCTAAAATAAATCTTAAAAAATAACTGGCATCTCTTCTTGAGGTGCCTTTCTTTTATGGTTTACAATCCCTAACTCAGATACCTCATTAACCTATTTATTTTTACGGAGAAATCATAATTGCATAAATCTAAACATCCAGCCACCATTTGCCTACATGAAGGCTATCAAGCAACTGGTAACGATCCATTAATTATGCCAATTTATCAAACTTCAACCTTTGTCTTTGAAAGTTGTGAATTTGGCGGAGAATGTTTTAGTGGTGAACAAAATGGAAATATTTATACTCGCTTAGGTAACCCTAATTTTCACGCAGTTGAAGCTAAAATTGCCGCACTAGAAGGTGCCGAGGCGGCAGTTTTAACTTCATCTGGCATGGGAGCAATTGCCGCAACCTTATGGACACTTTTAAGCTCTGGTGATCATTTAATTGCGGCAAAAACTATTTATGGCTGCACGTTCTCTTTGTTTTCACACCATTTAAGTCGTTTTGGAATTGAAGTTGAATTTATTGATTTTAATGATTTAGCTCAGCTAAAAAATGCACTAAAATCTAATACTAAAGCCATTTTCTTCGAGACACCAGCTAATCCAGATTTAAGTATTTATGATATTCGCCAAATTTCGACAATCGCACATCAATATAATTCTGAAATTCAAGTTATTATTGATAATACTTTCGCAACGCCAATTCTGCAACAGCCGATCAAACTTGGAGCGGATATCGTGGTTCATTCCGCTACCAAAGCCCTCAATGGGCACAGTGACATTATATCTGGCGTAGTTGTAGGCAAAGCTGAATTGATGCAAAGAATTCAAATGGAGGGTATAAAAGACCTAACCGGTGCAGTACCCTCGCCACATGATGCATCTTTATTACTACGTGGGCTTAAAACGCTCTCAATACGGGTTAAAGCGCAAAACGAACAAACCATGAGAATAGCTTCCGCGCTTGAAAACCACCCCGCAGTTGAAAAAGTAATTTTCCCAGGGCTTAGCTCACATCCACAGCATGAATTGGCAACGCAACAAATGACAGGCTTTGGCAATATTATTAGCTTTAATATCAAAGGCGGTTTTGATGCCGCTAAAAGAATGTTGAATAGTGTAGAACTCTGTGCCTTAGCCGTTAGTTTAGGCTGTGTACATACATTGATTCAACATCCAGCTTCAATGACGCATAGTTCATATAGCGCCGAAGAATTGGCTAATGCAGGCATCGCGAATAATTTAATTCGAATTTCAATTGGTTTAGAGGACTATGAGGATATTTGGAGTGATTTAAATCAGGCGTTAAATTATTCACAGATTTAACTTACCACTACTTAAACTTTGACACGCTTATTTTAAACAATAAACATCATGAGAATAAATTATAAATTTAG
>DPRZ01000176.1 GCA_003538525.1 Neisseriales bacterium | reverse complement strand
TACAACTAATACTCCCCACATCAAGACAAATTCGCCCAGTGGTAAGGTGTTAAAAACAAAGCCTTTACCGAATAAATTACTAAAATTAGCAAACATTAGGTTTAAATTGCGTGTCATTTCATGCATGCCGAGTGCCGCTAAGCCTGTGGCTAAGGTAACTTGCCACACCGCATAATGGCAAAGTGGGCGCATAATGTAACTATCGCTAGCACCAATTAGGCGCGAAACCTTGATGGCATCGCTTTTTAACATCATTTGCAAGCGGATCATATTGTAAATTACCAAACTTAGCACGACAATAAAGAGGATTTGGGCAGCCAAACTAATTTGACGAACAAAGCCTAATAATTCCTGAACCTTGCTTGCATAATGTAAATCCATTTGTACGTTTGCTACCATGGGTAATTGCGACAATTGTAAATCCAAACGGTTGAGAACTGTACTTTCGGCACTGAGTGTGTTAACAATTAAAACATCGGGTAAGGGGTTATTTGCCGATTCAATTACATCTGAAGCAATTGACTTCATTTGTTGATCTTGACGCAGTTCATCGAGAGCTTGTTGCTTGCCGACAAATTTATAATCGCGAATTAAGCTTTTTTGTTGATTCAAATTGCGTTCAATATTTTCAACATCGGCTTGATTGGCGTTATTTTCTAAATAAAGCGTTAATTGTGGATAAACCACATTTTGTTGTTGCCAAACATTAAGACTGTTATTTAAGGATAACCCAGCCGCGCAAATCGTAATAATTAAAGCTAAAACTAAGATACTAATTAGATGTTCAACGGGGTGTTGAAATATAGTTAACCAAGCTTGTTTGAAACTGCGGATGTGATGAGTGAGTTTATGCATATTAACCTCTAAATTTACCGTGGCTTAAGTGAAAAATACGTTTACCATAATCACCAAGAATGGTTTCATCATGGGCGGAAATAACAATAGTTACCCCAGCGCGGTGAAATTTTTTGAAGAGTTCAAGAATCCTCAGTGCATTAGCACGATCTAAATTGGCGGTTGGCTCATCAGCTAAGAGTATTTTGGGTTGATGAACGATGGCGCGTGCGATGCACAGGCGTTGTTGTTCACCACCTGATAATTGTTCTGGGCGGGCGTGAACTTTATGTTCTAGACCAACGCTTTCTAATGCACTCAGTACCCGCGTATGGATTTCTGCGCTGTTATATTTATTGATGATTTCGAGCGGTAAGCGTACATTGGCATAGACATCGCGATCAAAGAGAATCTTATGATCTTGGAAGACAAAGCCAATATGTTGGCGGATAAAAGTTCGATAATTTTGACTTTGCTGCGCCAGATTAGTACCTGCGACAATGACACTGCCGCTGCTAGCAACTTCGATACCTGCGATTAATTTTAATATGGTTGATTTACCAGCTCCAGAGTGACCAGCTAAAAAAACTAGCTCGCCTTTTTCAATATCGAAGCTCAAACCGTCAAGCGCGGCAATATTTCCAGGGTAAACTTTACTAGCTTGTTCAAATACAATTATTTTGTTGTCAGACATAAGGGCTAAAACCTCGTTGCAATAGAAATTTGAATGATATTCATAGGTTAAATAGGCATTATTATAACATTGTTAATAAATTAACCGTACTGAATTAAACCGCTGCGCTTAGAGGATGTTAAATTTCAGGTGAGTATAGAGGATTTTTTAGTGGAGTGAGCAAAATTATTCAGGGTGTGATTGGTGCAAAAAAGCTACACAAATCAATTCAAAAGAGGTTTTTTTTAGTTAATTTGCCGTATTTATAGTTGGTGATGTGCTTTAATCTAAAGAGCTATGTTAAAGTACTGGGTGAGAGAATGAAAAGCAAATTTTGCTTTTACACAAAAATTAATAAGTTAGTATAATGATAAACACGCCTCAGGCGTTTGATAGCTCTGTGAAAGGGGTTTTTTAAAAATGAAAAAAATTTTAGCACTAGTTTTAGGAACAATGAGTGTGTCGGCTTTTGCCGATGTTACGTTATACGGTCGGATTTCAGCTGCAGTTGAAACTGATCAATTTCCAAGTAGCAATCAAGTCCAACCTGGCACAACCTCGATTCAAGATTATGGTTCATATTTTGGTATTCGTGGAACTGATCAGGTTTATGGTCAAACTGCGGTAGTTTGGCAGGTGGAGCAATTTTTAAACATTACCTCGGGTGAAGCTTATCAAGGTAATACTTCTAGTAATTGGACGCCAGCTCATCCTGGTTCTGCAGCTGGAGCAGGTGTGCCAACTACTGGTTCAAACGTGTTAGCTTCTTCGGATAGTTATATTGGTTTACAAGGTGCGTGGGGTCGGGTACGGATTGGTAATTTGTCGAATACCTATCGGACGAATACTGGTGCGGTGGATATTTTCAATGGTTCAAACGCGAATGTGATGGGAACCTATGATCGTTTTCTTGCAGTACTACCACAAATGTTACGTTATGATACGCCAAGTTGGGGTAATTTCGCCGCTTCAGGTTATGTTAGCATGAACCAAGATGGTAATTTCAATACTGGTGGTGCGAATGGTAATGGTATGATGGGTGTGAATGATGAAAATGGTTACAACAATGCGCCAATTTATGGTTTAGGTCTTTACTATACGCCAGGTAATTTCTCGGCAACCTTCAATACCCAATTGGAAATGAACACTGGTATTTATCAAACTATCCAAAATGGTGGTAGTACACCAGGTTGTGGTCCAAACCCTGCGGTTTGTGCTCAGCAAGGAATTAATGCCTATTCATCACGTCTTGAGTTAAATTACAATAATCCAGATAGTTGGTTTGTCGGTGTTGGTGCACAGATTGCCCAAGGTTACGGCTACCAATCAATGCCAGGTAACGGTAATATGCAGAATTTATGGATTCAGAATAGTGCGGTTAATAACGTAAACTCTGCGTATTTAAATGCTCAGAATGGTACTGGTTGGACATCGCTAAATACCGCTAATTTGGGTACTGCCGAGTTAGGAGCTTCTTTTGGTTGGCACGTAAATAATTGGACACCAAAAATTGGTTACACCTATGGTTCAAATATGATGAGCGGTGGTTCATACTTTGATTTGAT
>DPRZ01000025.1 GCA_003538525.1 Neisseriales bacterium | reverse complement strand
TCAATGGTATTTCCAATTAACACTGAATATCATCACGCCGTTTGGTTTACTGGCTCTTGGCTTTATTATGCCGATTATTGCTAAATTTTCAAATAATCAAACCACTTAGTTTTACAAGCGACAAAATCTAACAATCAAACTGAGCGCTTAGACAATCCGCAAAGGCAAAATAAGACGCTCAATGCGTATGCAGATGCTCAACATCTGGATAATGGTGATGAACGTGTTGTAATTCTTTATGTTCATGCTGATGGCGATGTTCACTGTTGCCATCATAGGCAAAATCATGACTATGCTGATGATGTTCATCATGCCGATGTGAATGTTCATGGCAATCTGCAACATGGATATGTTCGTGCTCATGCTTTTCGGTCAAATGTAGCCATACACCAGCACCCATAAAAGCCAATGCAAACCAAAAATTCAGCGTAGATGACTCTCTAAAAAACAAAATCGCGATTCCAGCACCAATAAAAGGAGCTACCGAAAAATAAGCACCTGTTCTTGAAGTTCCAAGTCCACGTAGCGCAAAAATAAACAGTAATAAACTAAGACCATAGCCAAAAAAACCACAAATTAACACAGTTATGATCATGGGTAACTCTGGCAACTTACTACCAAGTTTATAGGCTAAATAAACATTGACTGTACCAGCAATTAATCCTTTACTTCCCGCAATAAAAAATGAATCTAAAGCGGAAACTTTTCGGGTTAAATTATTATCAATCGCCCAGCATAAACAAGCACCGGCAATAGCTAATGCCCCCAACAACTCACCTGAATGAGTTGTATTATGCGTCCAAGATAATAAAACACCACCCAAAACAATTAAAATCATGCCAAGAACAATCCGCTTGTCCGCATTTTCTTTAAAAACCAGCCACGCTATCACTGAAGTTAAAACAGCTTCTAGATTAAGCAATAAGGAAGCAGTTGCAGAACTAATTTGAGTTAATCCATACATCAATAATATCGGTCCCAATACCCCACCAAAACTAATCGCACCAAACAACCACGGCCATTCATTGCTACGTAATTTCGGATTACTCCACCCGCGATCTCGAATCACTCGGATTAACATTAATCCAATCCCGCTGCCCAAATAAAGTAAACCAGCAATTAAAGTTGGCGAATAATCACCAATTAAGGCTTTTGCAAATGGCGTACTAGCTCCAAAAAGTATTGCCGCCAAAATCGCCGCAATTACAGGTGATGATAAATGAACTTTATTAAAAATTTGCATAATGACCTAATAAAATTGGATTTATGTGATTAAACAATACTCAACGCGGCTAAACCGATACCAAATATAAAATAAAGGAATTGCAAATGAACAAATAAATTCTACAACTACAAAAATAAACCACCTAGGATATGTAAAAACCTAGTAATTCACTGGAAATTACTAATAAAATACACGAAGAATACATTGGAATATATAGAAATGTGAAAACATGATATAAAATAGATGCTTATGTGGTGCCGGAAGAGGGACTTGAACCCTCACGCCATTACTGGCACCGGATTTTGAGTCCGGCGCGTCTACCAATTCCACCATCCCGGCTAAGAATGAGAAGCGTATTATATCTCAACTAAGTTCAATTAGTCAAATTTAATTTGGATAATTAACCGTCAGCGGGTTATCAAGAGCCATCGTGACGGGCTGTAAACGATACGCTCCTGCTGTAGTATAGCTGACTCCAGGAGTCGGGTTATTGCCTGGTCCACCAGGATTATAAAAAGGTTTATATGCACCAGTAGCAGGTATTTCAACCGCAGAGATCATTCGCATTGCAGCCAGATCTCCCTTAAGAACTATATCAATATAATTATCCCGATCAGCCACATAAGCATCATTAATTGGTGTATTGACCACCCCTAAATCGGCCAAACCAATAACCTCTATCGAACCTTGCGGATAGTTATAAACCTTACCTGCCTCAGTAATCCACGCAATACTGCCATCTGGTAAAGTTAATTGCAATCTAAAAAAAGTAGCGAAGTCAGTCGGCAAAACCGCCGCTACACCATCTGGAGAAAAACCTCCAGTTGTATAAATTCTTAAACGATATTGAGCAGATTCTGCACCATAATATGCAACACCATCATTTGGATAGCCCGCAGCAAAAGCATTATTTTGACCAATACCTTCACCAAGTGTTAACATCACGCTTAACTTAGCCGCAACTAAGGTTGGACCACTATCTACTAGATATGGATTAGTACTAGCCTTTGACAAACCAACTCCGCTTTGTCGGCCATTAGGACCAATAAAGGTTAGAGGAGTACCGTCATCAACAATAGCAACACTAACAGGATAAATCGCCCCTAAAGTCCCAGGTGGTAATCGATTCCCAAACTCACCAAAAATCACAATCGTGCTTCTTTCATTATACTCAAGATTAGGCGAAATTGAAGCAACATATGGTGTTACTATCTGACCAGTATTTAACGTGACTGCAAAATCCGTACGATTAATGCTACTTGGCAAGACAGGCCAGCTAAAGACAATTGGCATAGCATCAGCATAATGTGTTTCATAGCCAAAAGCAATCGAAACGGTTGCAGGAGATTGAGAGGTTGTAAAAGCAGCATTAGGCGGATTTGCTGTTAGAATAGTTTCCCATGCCCCACCAGCCGCAATTACATTACTTTCACCACTTGTTACACCTTCGATTCCCTCAAATCCATAACCTGCCGACATAATTTCTAGACTCTCACTCCACAAATCAGCGTTAATTAAAATATCTTCTGTTAACGGTAAGTATAAAGGATTCGGCGCAACTATGACATCCAAAACAGGAGTCAATGAGTTCGAAATATTCTGAGCATTAATCGCTAAAACCTGACTCGATGAATTAGTTAAAATATTTTGATAATTCAATTGTAAAGCTAATTTCGTTACTACATTACTCTCCAAATAAAAGCTAAACACATGACTACTACCTGCAGCAATTGAACCATTGTAATTTAAGTTCTTATTCGTAGCAACTGCACTCAACCAACTCTCCAAATAAACGGATGGATTTAAAATAAAACCAGATTTAGCAGAATTAGTAACCGTAACTGAGACTGTTTGTCCTGGAGTTAATGGAGTCACACTTGCAGAGATCACGGCTGGATTAGTCGTTGTTCCACTATTACAGCCTGTGAGCGCTATAAAAATAAATATCGCAAATAGTTGTTTCATTATAAACCTAATCTTAAATTAAAAAGTTCGCATGCCCAACCCAATAAACATAATATGACATATATAACACTAACGAAATCATTAAAACTGAAATCTTAATGGTCCAAGATTTTTCAGCCAGCACTACTAAACCAAAATAAAAAGTAAAGAGTGTACCGCAAAAACGTCCCTCCGACATCATCGTCCCAGTTAGCACACCTGGCAAAATACAGGCTAAATTAAATAAAGCCTCTTCATAATATTTTTTAACTAGCATATATAAAGATAGTAGTACTGAAATTAAAAATAACACTGAATTATGAAAATCTGTAATCATTGCCCAAATTTGCTTACCCAAGTGAGCCGTATCCCAGCCCGTCCTACCCCATCCCTTTTGAATATGTTTAAACGCTAAAAAATCTCCAGCTCGATAGTGTAAAAATAACATATAACAAACCAATCCTGCACTCGACAGAGCTAAAGCCAAAATTAATTTAGTCAATGGCTTACGATGGCGAATAAAATTAATGAAAACTGGCACCATGAACATAATCCCAACAGGACGCGTTGCAGCTAGAAGCCCACCTAAAATACTTGCGGTTAGTTCACGGCTCGTACGTAAATAATAAAAACCGACTACCGACAACATAATATACAAAGCTTCGGTATAGAGCGATGCAAAATAAACACTAAATGGAGAAAAGACCAGAATTACCACACCAAAACGACTATTCAAATCATTGAAGTTAAGCCGTAATAATCTATAAAAATAGACTGCCGTAATAAAAATAAATAATTGATTTAATAGAATACCAGTAAACACAGGTCCAAGTGTTGTAATATCACTCACAAAACCCACAATATTCGGATATAATGGGAAGAAAGCCCAATTAGCTAACCCCTTCCACACCTTAGGTGAAGTACGAATCGTATGGTCATACCCATCATTAATTATCGTCAAATACCATTTACAATCCCAATTACACATTGTCGCAGCAAATGTACCTTTACCGTGTAAAATCAGAGAGTTAGCTAAGCCAAATTGGTACGACATAATTACACGACTAATCGCAAAAATTAAAATAATAAACAACAACCAATTGGATTTTAAATATTTATCA
>DPRZ01000213.1 GCA_003538525.1 Neisseriales bacterium | reverse complement strand
TAATTAATTTTACCTAGATCGTATAGTCGTTGTAACTCCATGTCTTGTCCTTGAGTATGTAAATTAACAACCTCATCGGTAGTTAAATAATGTTTATAGCGGTCACAACGTAAAAACCCTTTTGAGCTCAGCGAAACCGAACTGCCAGCGACACATTCATTTAAATAATCTAGGGTTATATGACTCACGTAGCCTGTGTTATCTTCACAGCTCGCAGCCAATGTGCTAGAGTAAGGGTATGTGGTTACTTGATCAAAAAAATCTACACGACACGTATTTAAATACGAACCTTGTGGTATCTCAGGTTTATATTGTGCACATATTAAGGTTCCATCCCGATTTATAATATCTGATCCATTAGCACATAACTTTGGATCTAAGCTAGAGTAACCTTCACGGAGCACACCATTGCTTCCTTTACATTGTGCTGTTGTTACTATATCATCAACAGGTTGTTGCACCTCAACTGGAGTACAACTATCTAAATATTGGTAACGATTTTTAGAACAAATTAGACGATTATTTTCAAAGCGTACTTCTGCACCATCAGCACAATCATGAGCATAATCTAATTGTTGTAATTGAGCTTCTGCATTTGAGTTTTCTTTACATACTGCACTAATTACGCCGTTTACGTTATAACCATATGAGCAATAATCATGATATTGGTCAGCACCTTGAATAACCCCATTATTATTTACAATTTCCTCTTGTGGGCGTAAATTCATGCTCACATCAAGCATCGATAATTTTTGATGGTGATTTTTGTCATTACATAATGCAAGCGCTACATTACTCTCAGAACCTAAATTATTACACGTTACAAGATAGCGACCTGCTGGAGTATTATTCATTTGTCCAACTTGAGCAACACCAGTTTCATCAATCTCAATTGGAGCAAGTACGCGATCCTTATCTGCGATACTTAAAGTATTTGAAACACCAAATACCGCACCAGCACCAAATAACCCTCCAATTGCTCTATAAATTGCAATTGTTTGAGGCGAAGCAACATATCCGATTGCACCGATTAATGCATCTAGCTGAGCATTACTACTATTTTTGGTTATTGCCGCAAAAAATTTTACATTTGCAGCATCAAGGTCATTAGCTAATCTACCCGTTTCACCAATTGGCACCTTACCAGCAAAATAATTATAATTATTCAGAAAAGCTTCTCTTGTTTCCATCCTAAAATATACCATAGCTTTGCGTATATCTTGGATACAATAATGATCAACGAGTAGCCCAGCTTGTTCGTCTGTCATCGTCGGGTGTGCTAACATTAATGCGTTCTTTAAAAATACGGTACGTTCATTATCGATAATTGTGGCGGTTGCTTTGCCAGTATTTATCGCAGTATACTCTTCGCTAGTCTTACCGATAAATTTATATATATTAAGCAAATCACGCTCGGCGTTATAAAATGCTTCACGCTTAGCTACATCACTACCAATATCCTCACTAATTGCAGCACCACCTAACAATCCAACTACATCAGCAACAATAAAAGCTTTTGTCGCTCCAGTTGCCATAGATTTAGTTGCACCATGATTGAATATCGCTAAACCACTAGTTTTATATGTATCATTCGTGATTTGGTAGTTATCATGGGAGTCATCCTTATGTAGCGTAATTATTTGTTCTATTGTGGTGCCTTGAGTATTTGTTATTCTAAAACTCTTTTGTGCTGGATCAGAAATTGATTCTCCATAAATAACTCGTACGTCATGTGCTGGCACTTTTGTTTCACTATCTAGTTCAGTATTATTTTCCCATGAGTAATGACCATTAAACAGTGAGCTATCTGGAACTGCTTGTACCGTATACGGGTAATCACTATCATTCTGAATTACTATCGACCAACCAAGATTTTTCTGAGTTAAAGCACATGTAGGACATGTCCAAGAAAAATCTAATGATTGATTTGTGCCACCACTATTTGGATTGCTTGAATTTGCTGAGCCTGTACCATTACAAGCAAACAAGCTTGTACAACAAACTAGAGTTATTATAAATTTATTTTTTTTCAACATGTATATCCTATGTTAATGTGTCAACACACTGTAATATAAACCAAATTTAAAAATTTTTAATTTATTTTTCTGGATTACTTACTCAAGTATTCAGCTAATAACTTAGCGTCATTTTTATCAGTTTTCTTGACTGATTTTGAGATTAGCTTAAACTGTAACGTATTTACCACGTAAATATTTTCTAACGTTATTACTTTTTGCAGCATGTTCTGCAAGAACAAACTATTTACTGTCGCCTTAAACGCTACTTTATCGATACGATTAATTTGTTTTAAAAACTCTTCAATTTGAGATATTTTAACAGTACTTATGTGTCTAGAAATTTTGAAACGCAACAGCCTTAGGAATATCGTGAAATTTATCTATGGTTGCGCAATTACCATCGTAATTACATTTCTTCAATTCTTTGCCTTTTGTTACAACATAGACTGAATCATTAGTTGTACTCATCTCTGAGACTTCATCTATAAACTTATGTAATGATGCACTAACACGATGTCCATCTATGATCCTATATATATTGTTATAAGACAAAGAAAATCCATTATAATATTGATCTAATGATTTTATTCCAAATACGCCATACGTATCCTGTATAACAGATGATGCTTTTAGATCATTACTGTTTGTATCAACGCTAGCAACACCATGATAATGAGCTATTTGAATAACGCCATTATCATCTTTTAGTATTTGAGGGGATTCAAGAGCCTTATTATCGCTAAGGAATGTCTCTTTTATGTATTTAGTCCAAACAAGAGTATTGCTGATATATTTTCCTAATCTTGAATATTTATTGTTGTCTGTATCTACAAAGTACGATTTAGTCGTACCGAGCATGACATAGCCATTTCCATAGAGATCAAAGAACATACTGCTATAGGGCGGAGTATCCGCTCCTACGTCATCATATGTATCAATCCGGTTACATGTTGTTGCAGTCGTAGCTGTCTCAAGAACACATTTATTTATATAAAGTTCATGATTTTCAGAATGGGTAGCGACATAAACTGTTATATTATCTGTTTGAACGTTAGCTATATACAGTTTAGAGACTTTGTCTTCAAATTTATGTACTATTTTGATAAATTTATCATTATCGTAATACTCCAAATCTCCATTGTCTGTTCCAACAAATCCAATATTTTTATCAGTAGCACCAACTATTATCTCTTGCGTGGTTACGGATTCAGTGTTATTGACTTGGTTTGTCGATTTACTAATTGGACTACCTGCTCCAGAATTACATGCTGTTAAACTAGCGCCAAGTAAAGTTGCTAATAGTAAAGATAAGTTTTTTGTTGTCATATTTATCCTATGTTAATGTGTCAAAT
>DPRZ01000281.1 GCA_003538525.1 Neisseriales bacterium | reverse complement strand
AATTAAAATTCTCGACCAAGAAACCAATCAACTAAAAGATTTTAACGCGGAATAATATGCAGCATCTTGAACTTTGGCGCGAACAAACTCTCCAACAAATTGAACTACGCCTAACTCAACTACTCACGCTTCCAAGTAAGTGTGAAACTCTTCTGGAAGCAATTCGCTACTCCTGTCTAGATGGCGGTAAGCGAATTCGTCCACTCTTTACGATTGCGGCGGGTAAATTAAGCGGCGCTGACCTCACAACCTGTATCACGATTGGTAGTTCAATCGAAATGATTCATTGTTTTTCATTAATTCATGATGACTTACCAATTATGGATAATGATGATTTACGCCGCGGTAAACCGACTAACCATAAGATTTATGGCGACGCGGTTGCACTCTTAGCTGGAGATGCTTTAAACACCCTCTGCTTTGAAATTCTTAGCTCCGCTCAGTTAGAACTACCAGCTACTAGTAAGTTAACTATTATCAATTTACTCGCACAAGCTATTGGACTGCAAGGCATGGTTGGTGGGCAAACCATCGACTGGCTAAGCACAGGCAAGGCGTTAACTCTTGCGCAACTCCAAGAAATGCACTTACTTAAAACTGGTGCGCTATTACGCGCGTCCATTTTAGCAGGCTATTTAGCGGGGGCAAATTTTAATCCACAACAATTCCAACAAATTGATTTAATTGCAAAAAAAATCGGTTTACTGTTCCAAATTGTCGATGACATTATTGACGTAACCGAAGATACCGCAACACTCGGTAAAACGGCTAATAAAGATCACCTTCAAGATAAAGCCACTTATGTTAATATTTTAGGTCTCAGCACAGCACAAAAAACCGCACATGACCTACACTCAGAAATTATTAACTTAATTCAACAACAACCCAATAGTCAACTTTTAAAATTTTTAGCCGATAATGTTTATTATCGCCACTCCTAAATTACGCTTTAATAGATTGAAAAAACCATGACACATCGGTCATTATTAGAACGCATTAACTACCCGCAAGAGCTACGCCAACTTAAGCGCAATGAACTCTATACATTAACTCAAGAGTTACGCGCATTTATTCTGGCGAATGTGAGTAAAACTGGTGGGCATCTAGCCTCTAATCTAGGCTGTGTCGAATTAACCGTTGCGCTGCATTATGTTTACAATACCCCTGAAGATGCTCTAATCTGGGACGTTGGTCACCAATCCTATGCCCACAAAATTCTAACTGGACGGCGTAGCAAAATGGATAGCTTACGCCAAATTGGTGGATTATCAGGCTTTCCAAAGCGTTCTGAAAGCGAATATGATACCTTTGACGTTGGACATTCTTCAACTTCAATTTCGGCAGCATTAGGCATGGCTGTTGCCAATCAGCTGCGCGGTAAAGACGATAAGGTGGTTGCAATTATTGGTGATGGTTCAATGACAGCTGGTTTAGCCTTTGAGGGTTTAAATAATGCTGGCTGGCTTAAAACTGACATGTTGGTAATTCTTAATGATAATGAAATGTCAATTTCAGAAAATGTTGGCGCAGTTAGTAGTTATTTATCTTCGATTTTAGCCAGCCGTTTTTATAATACCGTCAAAGACAAAGCCAATAAAACACTTAGTATTGTACCCAATCTACAAAAACTGGCCCACAAGGTTGAAGAACATATGAAAGGCATGGTTATGCCAAGTACGATGTTTGAGGAATTAGGTTTTAACTATATTGGCCCAATTGATGGACATGACTTAGATCAATTAATTGAAACTTTAACTGAATTGCGCAATTTAACAGGTCCACAATTTTTACACATTGTTACCAAAAAAGGTCAGGGTTACAAATTAGCAGAAAACGATCCAATTACCTATCACGGTGTGAGTAAGTTTAACCCTGCGGATGGCATGCAAAATGGCAAACCATCTGCGCCAACTTACACCCAAATTTTTGGTCAATTTTTATGTGATATTGCCAAGATTGATGATGAATTTATCGCAATTACCCCAGCCATGCGTGAAGGTTCTGGAATGGTTGAATTTGCCAAACAGTATCCCGATAAGTTTTTTGATGTCGGAATTGCCGAGCAACATGCAATTACCTTTGCAGGCGGAGCTGCAAGTAAAGGCATCAAGCCGATTGTGGCAATTTACTCAACTTTCCTACAACGCGGCTACGATCAATTAATTCATGACGTGGCACTACAAAATGTTCCAGTCTTATTTGCCATTGATCGTGCTGGCGTAGTTGGCGCTGATGGTCCAACTCATATTGGAGCTTTCGATTTAAGCTTCTTACGCTGCATTCCAAATCTTATCGTAATGACACCCAGTGATGAAAATGAATGTTATCAAATGCTTTACACGGGATTTAGACTCAATCAAGCCTGTGCCGTACGCTATCCACGTGGCGCAGGAATCGGGGTTGACATCGATAAAACCATGCAAATATTACCATTTGGTAAAGGTCGAATTCTGCGCAAAGGTATAAAAATTGCATTTTTAGCCTTTGGTTCGATGGTACACTCTGCATTAGAGGCGGCTCATGAAATCGATGCAACCCTTTGTGACATGCGCTTTGTTAAACCTCTTGACGTTGGATTAATCCAACAAATTTGCACCGAACATGATTTCATTGTAACTATCGAAGAAAATGTGATTATGGGGGGTGCTGGCTCAGCGTGTCTTGAAGCAATGCAATTATTGAACCTCAGCAATCCAGTTTTACAATTGGGGATACCTGATGAATTTACCGAACACGGCGATCCAAAATTATTACTACGTGCCATGGGCTTGGATAAAAATGGGATTCTTCAAGCACTAAAAAATAAAAATTGGATCTAAATAGACATTTTGCCTTACTCAGGTACACGATTAATTTCTTAACTAATAACATTTAATCTACTGAATGAGATTGTCCCCATGAACAAAAATTTTATTCTACTGCTGCTTTGTGGCGCTCTAATTGGCTGCGGTTCATCGAGTATAGCTCCAGCCAATCCATACAATGATGATATGTTTGATGATCAACCGATGACGGTAAAAGTCTCAGTCGATCCAAGTGGCTTAAATTGTAGCGTGCTTGCACCCTGCAATGTCAAAATAAGTTTAATTCCATCGGGTGGTAATCCCGCAACCGAAGTAACCACCATTACCACACAATCAGCACCAGCTATTTTACAGCTCACCCTAAGCCCCGATAATTACATACTCAATGTAAGTGGCTTAGCGGCTAATTATCAGCCAATATATCCAGATGGCAATCTATTGGCAAATCAACCAGGTTTAACCGGAATTGCGGTGAGCTTTGAATCAGCGATTGAATATCAACAATAAGTTAGCCGTTAACTCTTGGTTTCTCTGCAACTTCAGCTGACTCACCATTTTTATAACCGCCAGCTAATTCATGATATAAATTAACAATGGTTAAAAGTTGCTGTAATTTATCTTGATTGACATTAATCTGAATACGATCCAAGGCAATTTTACTCTTAAGCGTATCCATTTTACTTTGGATGCCACGTTGAAATAAACGCTCATTTAAATTGTAGGACTTGGCTAATTGCTGCTGCGCGGACTCAGTTTGCTGCAGTTTATTGGTCAAGCGATAATTAGCCGATAACGCGTTAGTCGAATTACGCAGCGCCTTTTGTAAAGTATCAATATAATTATAATAGGAAACTTTATCTAAGCCTTTGGCTTTATCAATTTCACCGAGTGCAGATAATTTAAGTGCAGGAATTTTAAGTAACTCATCATTAAAATCTACCGCATTTTGCATTAATGGTGATGGAAAATTGTAGGCATTATTACCCGCAACAGGTCCACCAATGAAATCTAATTGTACAGTGGGTAGCAATTGGCTTGCCGCTAAGCCAATTCCCTCATTAGACGCACGCAAATTATTCTCCGCCAGCTGCATATCAGGACGATTGGATAATACCGTCATAGGTAGTTGCCCTGGTACCAAGTGTCGATTCTGCAAATTAATAAACTTCTGCTGGGTGGTAATTTCACCTGGGTTTTGATTAATCAAATA
>DPRZ01000084.1 GCA_003538525.1 Neisseriales bacterium | reverse complement strand
TTCAATTTGCATTCATTCAACCAAGTTATACCGCACCATATTTGGCGCCAATTAGTCTTTTTGCTCTAATTGCGTTAGTAATTTTAATCTTACAAAATAGTAAAATCTCCTTTTCAAGGATTCTATTTTACGCCGCAATCGCTATTTTCATTAATTCTTACTGGCAAATTATCTTTGCGACTTTACAATTAATTAACTTTAAATTAGAATACAAATTTCTCTTTTATGGCTTTAATGAACCATATTATATGCTCGGTAATGTATTTAAATTCCCACTCGACAGCCGCATTACTGGCAGCATTGGACAACATAACAATTATGCTGATATATTGAGTTGGGGCATTTTGGCGAATGTCTATTTATTTCATAAACCGACTAGATTTAAAACCGCCATTTTCTGGGTTAATCTAATTTTAATTTCTATCTTTGTGGCACGCGCAGAAAGTCGCACTACTTATTTTTACCCATTAGTCTTACTTAGCTATAGTTTTTACCTTTGGCGCTTTAAAAAAACTTCTACTAACCTATTTCACATCCGCAAACTGGCTCTTAGTTGCAGTGTACTGCTGTTAACTCTAGCGGTTTATCATTTCCTTGAAAAAAATCACTTAATTCATCAAATAAATTATACCAACTTAAATCCATTTGATAATCCTGAAATGCGCGAATCCTTACGCGCTCTAAGTGTAAATGAGCGCTTTACGATGTGGGGACGAGCATGGATGATGTTTATTCAACATCCACTTTTAGGGGTTGGTTGGAATCAATATTTACAATATTTTTTAATTACACCAACGCCAAGCTTTATTCAAAATGTGGTTGGCGAGTTGGCTGCATTTGCCAATTGTCATAACTTAATTTTACAGTTACTCGCAACCACAGGAGTTTTTGGTACTTTATTATTTATCATTCTAATTCTCTATCTTATTATAAATCTTGCCAAGCAAGACCTCGCTACTCAAATTTTACCGCTTGGAATTACTTTAATTGTCCTAACCCACTCCATGTTTGAATATCCATTATTTAATGTCGCAATCCTAATTCCTGTTCTGCTCATCACCGCAACGCCTGATAGTAAATACTTCACAATAAATCTTAAATATAAAAAATCATTTCTGTGTCTAATTGGTGCTTTAATTGCCCTAGCATGGTGGCAACTTTATGTTGGTATAAATAACTTCCTATTACTTAGTCAAGCGAAAAAGCCAGCCAATTACCAAATTCATAATCTACCCCACAATATATTAAATGTCTATTTTGCTACCGCTAGTAATCCATATTGGGATGACTCCGCCGATTCTGTACTCGCTGAAAATCTACTTTACTCGGTCCGAGCACCACAAAATCAAAAATATTTTGACTTAAATTATGAAGTTCTTTCACGCAGCTCCAAATACTCACCTAACCCATCATTCTTGCTCCGTTTGGCAGTTTTAGATACGGTACTTGGTAATACCAATAAAGCTCAAACCGAAGTTAATCTCGTTACGCAAAATTACACAGGCTTTGAATCTGAGTTTAGAGGTTTCTTTAATGCTGCCAGCCACGATAATCCAAGTCTAAATAAAAAATTACTCCAATTATTGCCGCACAAATAATTAGGCTACAGATGAAGCTGCGAAAGAAAAGCTCATTTTAAGCCCATTTGCTAGGCTAGCTCAAAAATAGTTTTAGTCAAAACTCGGCTTAATTACGGTATAATTACGCACTTATATTTAATACAGCCGCTCAATAAATTGAATGAAATAACCTTGAAACTCAACTAGATACTTCCGATATTCTTAAAAAAGAACCTATTATGACTCAGTTTAAAAATTGTCAAATCATGGATGGTAATTCTGCCGCCGCTTATATCGCACATGCAACCAATGAAGTTATTGCCATTTACCCAATTACGCCATCCTCAACCATCGGTGAAATTGCCGATGAAAAATCAGCTCATGGCGAAATGAATATCTGGGGGCAAATCCCCCTCATTAGCGAACTACAATCCGAGGCTGGAGCCGTGGCAGCCGTGCATGGTGCCTTAGCCGCTGGTTCATTAAGTACAACTTTCACCGCCTCACAAGGTTTATTGTTGATGCTGCCAAATATGCATAAAATTGCTGGAGAATTAACCCCAAGTGTATTTTATGTAACCGCACGCACCATTGCCAGCCATGCACTGTCAATTTTCTGTGATCACTCCGATGTAATGGCAGCCCGTAATACTGGATTTGCAGCTTTATTTGCCAGTAATGTGCAAGAAGTGATGGATTTATCTTTAGTTGCCCAAAATGCTACTTTGGAAAGTCGCATTCCATTTATGATGATTTTTGATGGTTTTCGCACCTCTCACGAATTAAATAAAATTGAGGTAATTGATTTTGCCACAATTAAACAATTTATCAACCAAGAGGCTATTGATGCACACCGTGCACGCCGACTCACCCCAGATAAGCCTATGATTAAAGGCACTGCGCAAAATCCAGATGTATTTTTTCAAGGACGCGAAGCTGCAACTCCTTTTTATCAACAAGCACCACATATAATTAAGCAAAATTTAGCCAAATTAGCCGAATTAACTGGGCACCAGTATAAACTCTATGAATATTATGGTGCAGCCGATGCCACGCGGGTAATTGTGGCAATGGGCTCAGCTTGTGAAACCATCGAAGAAACCGTGACTAAATTAAATCAAGCTGGTGAAAAAGTTGGTGCAGTAAAAGTGCGCTTATATCGCCCATTTTCAATTGAAGATTTTGTCAACGAATTACCAGCGACTACCCAAGCGATTGCCGTTTTAGATCGCACCAAAGAATCTGGTGCAGTTGGTGATCCACTTTATTTAGATATCAAAACCGCGATTATTGATGCAATTGAAAATGACAGTGCACCATTTAGCCAACTACCATTAGTGATTGGTGGGCGCTATGGACTTGGTTCCAAAGAATTTACTCCAGCCATGGTCAAAGCCGTTTTTGATAACTTAGCGCTAAGCAAAAGCCTGCGCAAAAAAAGTTTCGTGGTAGGAATTGATGACGATGTTAGTCACAACAGCTTAGCTTATGATCCAAATTTCGTTAGTTCAAATCCAAATAATTTTAGCGGAATTTTCTTTGGCATGGGTTCCGATGGCACGGTTGGAGCGAACAAAAATTCAATTAAAATTATTGGTGAAAACAGCGATAAATTTGTTCAAGGATTCTTTGAATATGATTCTAAAAAATCAGGTTCTTACACGATTTCACATTTACGTTTTGGTGAACAAGCAATTCAAAGCACTTATTTGATCCAAAGTGCCAACTTTATTGCATGTCATAGTTTTAGTTTTTTAAATAAATACAACATTCTTGAACACGCTGCAATTGGTGCAACATTTTTGATCACCAGTCCATACTCACAGAATGACGTTTGGGACCATCTACCACGCAGAGTGCAAGAACAAATCATTACACTTAAAATAAAA
>DPRZ01000232.1 GCA_003538525.1 Neisseriales bacterium | reverse complement strand
ATAAATAATGTCTATTGTATGTAACTTTTCAAGAGTCATTATTCGTTTAAATCTCTGGTATAATAACGTCAATAACTAATGAAAGGAATTTTGATGAAAAAAAATGCTGTATATGCTCAATCTGGTGGAGTGACGGCGGTGATTAACGCCTCTGCTGCAGGTGTAATTGATGCTTGTCGTCAAAATTCCGCCCAAATTGGTACCTTGTATGCGGGTGAAAATGGTATTGTTGGAATCTTAAATGAAGAATTGATCGATACTAGCTTAGAGCCTCAGTCAGTTATTGATGGTTTACGTTATACGCCAAGTGGTGCGTTTGGTTCATGTCGCTACAAACTTAAATCTCTGGAGCAAAATCGGCGGGAATATGAGCGTTTGATTGAAGTTTTTAAAGCTTATGATATTGGTTATTTCTTCTATAATGGTGGCAATGATTCTGCGGATACCTGTTTGAAAGTTTCGCAAATTGCAGCAGAATTGGGTTATCCAATTAAAGCAATCCACATCCCTAAAACCATTGATAATGATTTGGTGGTTACGGATAACTGTCCTGGATTTGGTTCGGTGGCTAAATATATTGCAACCTCAACTCGCGAAGCTGGCTATGATGTTGAATCGATGCGTAAAACTTCAACTAAAGTGTTTATCCTTGAGGTGATGGGGCGTAATGCAGGGTGGATTGCTGCGGCGAGTGGCGTTGCGAGTGAATCAGTTGAGCAACCACCACATATTATTTTGTTTCCTGAGGTGGTCTTTGATGAAGATTGCTTTATTCAGAAGGTTAAACAGGTAGTGGATAGTTATGGATATTGCGTAATTGTCGTATCAGAGGGTATTAAAGATCGTTATGGCATGGCGCTTAGCGCATCACAACACACGGTTGATGATTTTGGACATCAGCTCTTGGGTGGTGTAGCTCCAGTTATTGCTGGAATTATAAAAAAACGCCTGGGCTATAAATATCATTGGGCGGTAGCAGACTATTTACAACGTTCAGCCAGACACATTGCAGCGTCAGTCGATGTTGAACAAGCCTATGCACTAGGTTTTCGCGGTGTTGAAATGGCGCTAGCTGGTGCAAATGCGGTAATGCCGTACATAAAACGAGTTTCACAAAATCCATATCGTTGGGAAATTGGGCAAGTTGAGCTCCATAAAGTTGCTAATCATGAGAAATTTATGCCGCGTGATTTTATTAGTGAGGATGGGTTTCATATTACAGATCAGTGCCGTGAGTATATTATACCGTTGATTACTGGTGAAGATTACCCTCCTTATAAAAATGGTTTACCAGCCTATGTTCGCGTGAATAAGCAGCATCTGCCTAAAAAACTTGCGGAATTTGTCTTGTAATGATTGCCGCTAAAAAAATTACCCTTGCCATCACTGGTGCTAGCGGTGTGGTATTTGCAACGAACTTATTGGCGGAGTTGCTCAAGAGTAACTGCATCGTTAATTTGGTGATTAGCAAAGCTGGTGTGATTACATTACATCATGAATTGGGAATCGCCTTGGCTGGGTCACCACAATTAACTAAGCAAAAACTAGTTAGTGAATTAAACTTAACCGATGCACATAATTTATTTGTCTATGGCGTTGAAGATTGGTATGCGCCAATTGCTTCAGGCTCAAGCGTTGATGAGGCGATGGTAATTTGCCCCTGCTCGATGGCAACCTTAGCTAAAGTTGCCAATGGAATTGGAGATGATTTAATTGTACGCGCTGCGGATGTGATTCTTAAAGAGCGTAAAAATCTGGTAATCGTGCCACGTGAGACTCCTTTTTCGGCGCTACATTTGGAAAATATGTTGAAATTAGCGCGTTTAGGTGTTGCGGTTGTGCCGCCAATTCCAGGCTTTTATAGTCATCCGAAGAGCCTTGAAGATGTTGTTAATTCTGTGGTTAGTCGAATTATGGATCAGTTAGGTGTAACAAATAATTTAAGCAAGCGTTGGTAAAATTTGCTATAATAGATGATTAAAATATATGGTTATTTATTGTTAATAAAGTGAGAAGTGAGTAAAAATGCAAAATTCAGTAGAAAAAATTAAACAGTTAGTTAGTGAAAATAAAGTAGTTCTATTTATGAAAGGTGATGCAAAATTTCCTTTGTGTGGTTTTTCTGGTCGAGCAACGAAGATCTTGGCGTTATGTGGCGTGAAAGATTTTGTTACGGTAAATGTATTAGAGGATGACGGAGTGCGTCAAGCAATTAAAGAGTTCTCGAATTGGCCAACTATTCCACAACTTTATGTAAATGGTGAATTTGTCGGTGGTTCAGATATTATGGCGGAAATGTATCAAGCCGGTGAATTACAAGAGTTGTTACAAAAGTAATTTTAGAGGCGAATAAGCCTCTTTTTTGTTTTTTGGTGGTACATAAAATGAATGATTTTTTAACTTTAGCACAATTAAGAGCGGTTGAACAAGAGTCAGTTACACTTGAAATTGATTTAATTGAACGAGCTGGGATTGCCGCCGCTAAATGGATTGAGCCAAGATTTAATAAAAAAAACCGCATTTTGATTCTTGCTGGGCGTGGTAATAATGGTTGTGATGGATTATCAGCGGCAATTGAATTAATTAAGTTGGGTTACAAGGTTGATGTGGTTAGATTATTTAAAGATAATTCCGATGTCAATGATCAATGGTTTACGCGTTTGCAAGCGCTGAAAAAACCTTTGGTTAGAATTCCAAGTGATATTAGCAAGTATGATTTAATTATTGATGCTATCTATGGAATAGGTTTAACCCATGAATTGGATGTTGACACGGCGCGTATAATTCAAAAAATTAATGCACAGAATGCGTTTGTTTTAAGTTTAGATGTACCAAGTGGCTTGAATCCATTTAGTGGGAGAGTGCTTGGTGAAGTGGTCTTTGCCGATGCTTGCTTGACGTTCATTAGTGATAAACCTGGCCTACATACTGCGGATGGCTTAGACTGTAGTGGCGATGTACATGTAATTGATCTAATTGATGTTGCACCGCTTAAATTACCTGATGCGTTGCATAGTATTCAGTTTAATACGTTGGCGGATATTAATTACGATCCATTGCTACGGATGAAGTTTAATACTAATAAAGGTAGTTATGGCACGGTCGCGATAATTGGTGGTAATAAAGGTATGCATGGTGCATTGTATTTGGCTGGACGAGCTGCATTACTCGCTGGGGCTGGCAAAGTTGTGCTGGGTGCACTAGATAGCGATTTTCATTTAGATTTTACCATGCCTGAATTAATGAGTCAGTCGCCTAAAGAGATTGTAAAAAATTTACAAGCCTTTGATGCAATTGCAATTGGTCCTGGTCTTGGTAAAGATGAAAAATCTTATAAAATTTTAAATAAACTACTAGATGATATTGAAGATAGTAAATTATTAGTTGATGCGGATGCTTTAAATCTAATTGCCGCCGATCATGATTTGAAATTAAAATTTCGCGAAGTGCGTTATAAAATAATTACGCCACATCCTGGTGAGGCAGCACGCATCTTAGGTGTGACTGTGAATGAAGTGCAAGACAATCGTTTTATGTCGGTAACTGATTTAGTTGATAGTCTTAATAGCGTCACGGTACTTAAGGGAGCAGGCACCCTGATCCAACAAAATAATCAAATTTATATTAATGCAACAGGTAACCCAGGTTTGGCAAGTGCAGGGCAAGGTGATACCCTCACTGGTATCATTGCTGGATTTTTAGCACAAGGCATGGAGTTACTTGATGCAACGCGTTTGGCGGTGTTTATTCATGGTTTAGCTGCTGATCGCTTGATTGTTAGACGCAATGGCTATAATGGAATTTTAGCCAGTATGGTTGCCAGTGAAGTTTGCGATCTAATTAATGAGTTGGTCTATGGTGAATTATTTAAAGCTGAATAGTCTTAGGTTGCGGTTAAACGGAATTTAACACACTAGCTATAGTTTTAGAAATTAATCCGCCGCATTAGTTGTCAAATTGGCTGGTAAAGATTTTGCGTGACTGGTTTAGGTATGAAGTTCAAATTATGCCCATAATAGTTGCGTTAATTTTTACCAGTTCATCACAGTATTAGCCGATCAAAGATTTTAAATAGTTATATCTATTAATTACCCCAGTTTAATCGGCTTGTCAAATTCTATATTTCTAATTCCGCTTTGAGTTTTAATATATCTGTAATTGTAAGGTAGCAATGGATGAATATTCAACAAAAAATAAATTTAAAACATTTTATTGTCTTGGCGCTGGCTCTAACGCTACTTGGCGTTTCTTCGACCGATATCTACATTTCCTCTCTTCCAGAAATGGTGGTCTTTTTTCAGACTACGCCTAATTTAGTTAATTTGACGTTGTCAGTTTACACACTTAGTATGGGGATAGCAGTATTATTTACTGGTGTGTTGAGTAATCGTTTTGGGCGCAGAAAAATTTTAATTACTGGGATCATGATTTTTATTGTATCTTCTTTTGCAATTGCCGCCTCGAACTCCATTTATTGGGTTATTCTTTTTCGGATCGGTCAAGCCTATGGTTGTGCTAGTTTGCTTATGGTTTGTCGTTTAATCATTAAAGATACCATGACACCGCAAGAGCAAATTCATGCTTCGGGTGTTTTGGTGATGGGAGTGGTAATTTCGCCAGCAGTTGCCCCGAGTATTGGTGCTGTTTTGGCTAAGTTTGGTGGTTGGCAGAGTGGGTTTCTACTGAGCGGTATTTTTGCGAGCGTTTTGCTGGTAGGGGTGATGATTATCGTTAAAGAAACGAACTCCACCCCAATTGCTAAATTAAGTTCTTTAAAAGCATATATTAAA
>DPRZ01000236.1 GCA_003538525.1 Neisseriales bacterium | reverse complement strand
TTGACTTGCAAGGCAACTTCGGCAATTTGTTTAATTTGATTCAAAAACCAAAAATCAATTCGCGATAATTGCTGCGCTTCGTAAAGATCACCACCTGCGTAAAACCATTTGTATAGGGCAAAAATCCGTCGATCAGTCGCAAATTCAATTTCACGGCGTAAATCATGAATTGGCCATAAATAATCATGCAGGCTTGATGCGCCAATATTCAACATTTGCACGGCTTTTTGTAGCGCCTCAGGGAACGTCCGTCCAATCCCCATGACTTCACCAACCGACTTCATTTCGGTACCAATATGGCGATCTGCCAAACGTAATTTATGCGTATCCCAACGTGGAATTTTCACTACCACATAATCTAGCGCTGGTTCAAAAAAGGCGGTAGTTTTTTTGGTCACTTGATTGGTTAATTGATTTAAGCTAAAGCCCAAACATAATTTCGCGGCCACAAAGGCTAACGGATAGCCAGTGGCTTTGGATGCCAGCGCTGAAGAACGTGATAAACGTGGATTCATTTCAATCACACGATAATCGCCATTGGCAGGATTTACCGAAAATTGGATATTACACTCACCGACGATATTAAAAATTTCGGCACAACGCAAGGAAATATTGCGTAAATTCTGATGTTCTTCATCATTCAAAGTTTGTGCTGGTGCAATTACAATACTTTCGCCAGTATGAATTCCCATCGGATCCAAATTTTCCATATTACAAATCGTCAGACTGTTGCCTTTGAGATCACGGACGATTTCATATTCAAATTCTTTCCAACCCGTCAAATACTCTTCCAGCAAAACCTGCGGTGCACCACTTAAAGCTTTACCCGCTTTATCAATTAAATCGGCTTCATCAAAGACCTTTCCAGAACCCAAACCTCCCAAAGAAAACGCCGCGCGTAGCATCAACGGATAACCAAATTCTTGTCCTACCGCAATCGCTTCAGCTACACTAGTTGCCGATTTACTTTTCGGGGTTTTTACCGCATTTTTTTCTAAATAGTCACGAAAAATATCGCGATCTTCGGTAGCTTCAATCGTGGTTACACTTGAACCTAGCACTTGAACATTATGCTGGGCTAAAATTCCACTATGATGTAATTCCAGCCCCAAATTAAGCGCCGTTTGTCCGCCAAATCCCAAGGCAATATAATTAATCTGTTCTTTGGCAATAATTGGTGCCACAAATTCTTGCTGTAGCGGCACAAAATAAATCTCATCCGCCATCGATTGATCGGTCTGCACCGTTGCAATATTTGGATTAACCAAAATTACACGATAACCTTCTTCTTTAAAAGCTTTAATCGCTTGTGAGCCAGAATAATCAAATTCGCCAGCTTGACCAACTCGTAAACCACCCGAACCTAAAAGTAAAATATTTTTCATCTTATTGACCTGCTCCTGCGACGATTTGCGAATAAAACTGTTCAAATAAATAAAAGGTATCTTGCGGTCCGCTTGATGCCTCAGGATGGAATTGCACCGCCGAAAACGGTTTAGTTTTATGGCTAATTCCTGCTACCGTATTATCATTTAAATGACGGAATGTTACTTCCCAATCAGCAGGTAAGGTCGCATCATCGACCGCATAGCTATGATTTTGTGAAGTCAAATAACAACGATCACGGCGCAAATCAATACACGGCTGATTGTGCCCACGATGTCCATATTTAAGCTTATACGTATTCGCACCAATTGCTAAAGCCATTAATTGAGAACCCAAACAAATCCCAAAAATCGGTTTATTTCCCTGCAATGCCTTGGCTAAAATCGCTGCCGTAGTTGCACATTGTTTTGGATCGCCTGGTCCATTCGATAACATCACACCCTCATAATCTTCATTTGTATAATCATAATCAAAGGGTACGCGCTTGATGGTCAGATCAAATTGCTCTAGGCAGCGCAAAATATTTTCTTTGGCACCACAATCCACGACAATAACTTTGTATTTGCCCTGCCCACTTAGTGTTGCAACTTTAGGCGACACTAGTTCCACCCAATTTAGCGCCATGCTATCCTTAAACTCAGCGACTAAATCAGGATTAACGCTAATTACGCCACTTAATACCCCATATTCACGAATAACTTTAGTTAATTCACGGGTATCAACTCCGCAAATTAGCGGTATATTATGTTCTTGTAGCCAAGCTAAAAAACTCTTTTGCGCCGAATAGTGGCTCGGCGTTTCAAATACCGTTTCACACACCACACCTTTAACATGAATACCGGGTGATTCCCAACGTTTACCATCCGACACGCCATAATTGCCCAAGATTGGAAAAGTAAAGGTTAAGATTTGTCCCGAATACGATGGATCAGTCAAAGTTTCTTCATAACCTGTCATTCCAGTGTTAAACACTACTTCACCATAACTATCTTGGTTTTGCCACTCTGGCGCCAATCCCTCAAATACTCGTCCGTTGGCTAATTTCAAATAGGCTTTTTGCCATTTAATCATCTTATGCTCCTATCAATGCTTCAGCTTGAGCTTTATCATGCGCTGAAATTTTGCCATGTTTAAATAAAATCGCTAAGACTTGATATAAATCAATAATGCTATGCAATTGATAACCCTGCGCAGTTAGGCTTTCACGACCGCCTTGATTACGATTAATAAAACACACAATATCTTTAATTTTAATCCCAAATTGCTCTAAAACTACGGTGGTTTCACCGATACTCATCCCCGTGGTTACCACATCTTCAATAATCAAGCAAGTGTCACCTTCAGCATAAACGCCCTCAAGTATTTTCTTGGTGCCATACTCTTTGGCTTCTTTACGTTTCAACAACATCGGGATTTTATGTGCATAGGCAATTCCACTGGCAAAAGTTAATGCCGAATACGGTACGCCACAAATTGAATCATAATTAAGCCCATCCATTTTGGCATAAATTAAATCACACAAAGTGGTAAAAATCTGTGGGTAAGAAATTGCGGTTCTAATATCAGCATACACATAAGATGACTTGCCTGATTTAAGCGTAAACTCACCAAATTTAATCATTCCAACATCGTACATATCCAAAATTAACTGTTCTAACATGATGTATTCCTTACAAAATCGAATTGGCAAAAAAAAACCCACTAAAAAATAGTGAGCTTCAAATAATAATTTGGGATTGAGTGGCAAATACAGCAGCAAAATACGTGGCACGCTTGGTGACTAATTTAGTTATTTTACTGGTTTTTAACATTGCATTTCCTCAAAAATCTGCGAATTATAGCATACTCGCAGCATGAAGTAAGCAAATTATTCATGCTGCATCTTGAACATGGCACACGATGTTACAAAAATATACACCAATTACCAATTTTAATCATTTTTGGGCAAGATCCATAACAAACTAGTGTTCACATATAGACATCTATACTAGAACCCTAGTAAAATCTTACATTATTTAAGAAGGTGAAATTTTATGCGAAATAAACCAATTGCAATTACTTTAATCACATTAATGGGGTTAGTTATTGCAGCCTGTAATAATGGCGGAAATACTTCGACCACAACTCAAGCAAGCATCCCACAACTCAATCAAAATGCCATTAACTTTATTTTTGTGCAAAGTTTTGAGTCAAACTCGACCTTTAACAATCTCTCGATTCAAGGATTTAATCACTCTTTATTATTTGGACAATTGCTTAACCAAATCACCGCCAGTCAAATTGCTGGCATTTATGCGTTAAATCCTGCAAGTGATATCGTGAATAATTATCCAAATATGGCAGCAATTCAAAGCATCGAAAATTATGCGGTCTTAAATGGGCGTGGCATTAATGACACCTTACCAAATAACCCACATGCGATCGCTTCATTCATTTCTAATATTTTGTCCAACAGCAGCACTGGCTCTACCAATGGAAATTATATTCTAGCGCTACCCGCAGCAACAATTAATGCAACACTCAATGGACTTAGCAGTGTGCCAAACTTGTATTTTAATTACCAACCATTAATTAATTCAAATCAATATGCAATTTTATCCATCGCCAATATGGCTAATGTTACAATGAACACCTATACTGACGGAATTACACCAAGTAATAATTACCCACAATTAAAACTAACGACTGGAGCGCAATGCTTAGAATCATCAGTCGTAATTCACTCAACAGGCACGCCGCCAGCTAACATCAACACCAATGAAACCGTCTATTTTGTACGCCATGTTGAAGCACACCCTACAAATAATTTTGATAATGGTAACTATGTATGTCAGGGACAGTGGCGTGCAATTGGCGCCAATTCAATTTTACTCGAAATAATGGGTGGAATGCCAGATTATGTTTATTCCTCATCCCCTGCAGACGAATATGACTCCTCAACGTTTCCATATACATATGTGCGCCCTTCGTTGACAATTAATCCTTTTACAATTCAATATAATCAACCATTAAACTTAATTGAATCAACTCAATTTGCGTGGGGAAATTACGAATCTCTGGTACAGTATTTTTTCACCGGTAACGAATTCAATAATAAAACCGTCTTAGTCGCATGGGAGCATGCAACAATTGACAATGCAGTACAATATTTATTTACCAATACTTATAATCAAACGCTACCAGCTAATTTACCAACCTGGAGTTATACCGACTATGATACAGTTTGGAAATTACAAACCGATGGTCAAGGAAACTTAACCTTTAGCAATACTTGTGAGGGAATTGCCGATCAAACCTTGCCCTTAAGTTGTCCGCTATTTTAAAATTTTTTCTTTCTACATGACAGAAATTAATTTCTTGCATTTTACCTCCATTGGTAAGTATAGCTATTCCACAATACGACTGCGTTATTCGTATAAACCTTTACTGAAATAACGGTCGCCACGATCTGGAAATAATGTCACAATATTGCCACCAGTTTTTAGGGTGGCAATAAATTTTAAAGCTGCTGCCAATGCTGCGCCAGAAGATGAACCAACCAACACACCTTCTTTTTGCGCCAATAGGCGGGCATACTTAAATGCTTCTTCATCACTAACTTTCACCACTTCATCAACTAAATTAATATCCATAGTCTTCGGAATAAAGTCATTACCAATACCTTCCATATTATAACAAGCAGCCTCACCACCGCCCATAGTTGAGCCGTATGGATCAGCTAATACCGTAATTAAATGCCTCTAATGTTAATCTTTTTGCCATAGTTCCTCGCGAAATATAACCGATAGTTTAATCGATTTATTTACGTTTCGCACTTGAACTCAGGATTTTTACTAGCGAGATAATTCGCACAATTTAGTGATAAAATTAAATTGTAAAAATGTTTATATTTCAGTGAGAACCCAACAAGTTACTATTACAAATTTCACGACTACTAGAATTATTTAACCACTCTTGAAAGCATTTGCTTTGCATGTCTAATGTTAGCGGCAGCGCCTGATCATAGCGTCTTTCAGCAACTTTATCCTGTTGATTGGTCCAGTACGTATTATTGGTATTAGTTGTAAAGTTTACTAAATATGCTGTTTCAGTATTTAGTGCTATTCTTGGTGGGTAATATCCCTCTTCTGGTACGAGCGAATATAATGCGCTCTGCCCTATGTCATGATGAGCACCATTTATATAATTTGCTACCAATGTATATGCTTGCGAATATTTAGCTATGTTATACCAAACATACATACCGCGATTGCTATCATCTGGAACTAATCCTTTTGGAATATTGACATCTCCGCCATAATCTTTTTGATTATACGCAACAGGTATCAAGATTAAATTTGCTCTTTGTAATTCGTACACTTCGGTTAACTCAGGAATTCGTGTTTCATCATTTAACATTACAGCAATTCTACCCATCTCAGTTTTGAAGATTGGTAAGTCATTTCCTGCACTCGCCCATGTTTGCTCAATATCATTGAGATGTGCCTTACGATAAATCCCAACTTGCTTTCCGTTACTATCAAACATTATAGCTGTTTCATAATATTTACCATTATCAATTTCAGGCATACTAAATAAAAGATAGGTGCGATACTTCTTGGCTAAATTTGCAGCCATAGTATAACTATTTCCATGTAAATTTTCTGCATATTTAGCAACATTATTTTTTGTGATATCTACATTGCCAATAAAAGAATTGTAAGGCAAGACTACCAAATTAAAAACTTGTGTTTGATTAGTGATTAATTTCTCAATTTTATTATAGTTTGCCTCTATATCACCTGTTTGTGGTTTATACTGCACTAATAACGCTGATACTTGAGATGGTTTTAAATCTGCGTTATGATCAATTGGTGAGCGATGATAATTATAGACTTTGTATAATTCAGGACGGCGATGTTTTAGCCAGAATTCTTTTTGTGGATTTGGCTTACCAACATCAATTGTGGCATAGGTAATGGTTGGAGTAGTTGGTTTAGTCCACGTTGAAGCAGGAGCACTATTTAAGGTATTGCCGCGGTTATCCCAAATCGAAGAAGCGCCCATAAATGGAACAACTACATTATACTGTGGAATAGATTCAACACCTGTAATGTCAGCGGCAACTACATTCATTCCCAACCATCCTGGTATAGTGGCCATGTTAACAATTGTTGAATGATTCTCATTACTTCCCAAGTCTGCCTTGGGCAGTACTCCAGCTCCTGTTGGATAAGCTAAAATATCAGCCCCGCGTAAATTTGGCAAGATCATTGACTGTAACTGTGAATCATCATAACATATAATTAAACCGATTTTACCTATTTCAGTATCAAAAACAGGGAATCCCAAATTACCAGGAGTCTCCCAGACATTATTAGCTGAATTTAATTGATTTTTACGATACTTACCTATATAGCCATTAGGTCCAACCAAGGCTGCAGAATTATAGACAGTATCTGTAACGGGATCTTTTTCTTGAATACCTACTACCACATAAGTGTGATATTTCATTGTAATTTTAGCAAGCGCATTTGTTAATTTACCAGGGATTGTATCCAGGCTAGAAGAAACATCACTTAAGCTAACGTAAGCAAAACCAGAAGAGGCATGCTCCGGAAACACAATTAATTTAGCCCCTTTTTGCGCAGCAATAGTTGCTGAATTAATAATTCCTGTAATATTATTATCTAATTGATGAGGTTGTGGATCAAATGAAACTGCGGCCACTTTTATTTCAGCAGCCTGAGCAAGTGCAGTCATAAATAGTAATGTAAGTAATAGTTTTTTCATAAATTTTTATCCTATTTGATATCATGCATTAAGTGAAATGTAGTCGAAAAACTGTACACACGATCTTGCTACATGACAGAAACTAAAAAACTGACCAAATATCCAAAAATAGGTTAATTTATCGAGTTTTCGACCAAGAAAAGAAAGATAGT
>DPRZ01000140.1 GCA_003538525.1 Neisseriales bacterium | reverse complement strand
GGCGGGTTTTGCTTGCAAAACAGGGATTCAGCACGTAAAAAACACTCTCTTAGAATTACTTTAAGCCCTATTTGAAATTAGAGTCTTTTTGTCTGTCTATCAAATCACGGTGTTAATATGAACAGAATAGAACAGCTTTATGGAAGCAGACGAGTATCTGCCTATAATGATTAAGCTCTAAGTTGTATAAGAGGATGAATTATAATTGCGACTGATTTATTTTAAACATATATTTTAAGCTGCTAATTTTAATGGAGAATATAAATTTTGTGATGTCTTTGATAATCTGCTTGTTGAGTCACCGTGTCGGTTATTCATTTGTTAATAAATTGATATTGTTGCTCTAAATTAAGTAATAACTGGTAAAATCGCTCTCTTTATAAGTAATTTAGCAGAATAAATATATGCGTAATTGGTCATTTCTAACGATAATAGTGGCTCTTGCTGGCTGCAGTTGGCTATCTAGTCCAACACTACCGACGGTTGCAACGCCGCAGCGGTTTAACTCTGATGGTGCAGAATATATTCAGATTGAAAGTTTGCCATATTTAGCCTGGTGGCAACAATTTAAAGATCCGCAATTGGATGCTCTAATTGAAAGTAGCTTAAGTAGTAACTTAGATGTCAAAGTTGCGTTGAGTAATTTAGAACAGGCTCAAGGTCAATTGCGTCAAGTGCAACTAAGTTGGATTCCATTCGTTAATTTGTATGGCGGTTTCTCGAGCAATCCAGGCTTTGGTGCGCCAGGAACTTTTTATGGTATTTGGCCACAATATACTTTGAATATTGCGCAGCTAATTAAGCAACAGGAGTTGGCTAACTATAATCTTGAGCTGGTGCGTGCGATGGTTGATGGTGTGCGCTTAACGTTGATTGGTCAAGTTAGCTCGGGGTACTTTACCCTAATCGCGCAACAAGAACAGTTGCGTCTGCTAAATCAATTGAACGCAGATTTAACTGCTTTAATTAGCTTACGTACCCAAGAAATTAAAATAGGGATTAAAGATACCATTTTTCTTGCAGAATTGATTTCGCAGCAAAAGTTAGTTCATGGTCAATTAGCAATTGCGGAACATAATATCTTATTAAGTCAAAACTCACTGCGTTATTTATTGAATCAAAATCCAGGTCAAATTAAAACTATCAATAATTTTGCCGAATTGAATTTTGCACGTTTCAAACCAGGTGAGTTACCTGCAAATGTGTTACAAAATCGCCCAGATTTAAAGATTGCCGAGTATTCGCTCAAAGCTGCGCATACTAATGTTGGAGTTGCATACGCGAGCTTATTTCCTGCTCTGCAATTAGATGGTTTTTTTGGTGGCGCGAGCGCAAGTAATTCATTTGCAACTCCAGCGAACTACGCCCCATTTCAAGATGAATATGTTAACTGGGGAATTAATCCGAGCACCTTTGGAAAAATTGAAGCGGGTAAGGGTGCTTATCAAGCTCAAGTTTATAAATATATTCAAACGGTGCGCAAAATTCTCCAAGATGTTGACAATGCTTTTTCGGCCAATCGGCAATACAGCCGTAATTATCAGGATACTCAATTGGCTTGGCAAGATTTAGCCAACAAATATCAATTGCAGCAAGGTTTATATAAAATTGGCACACTTTCTTATCCACAATTATTGGAAAGCAAAATTATATTAGATAATCTCATTTTGTCGGTGAATCAGGCGCGTTTGCAGCAAGCAATTAGCCTGGTTAACTTGTACCAAGATTTAGCTGGTGGCTACAAATACCACCAAAGCGAATCAACTTCTCAACTTACTTCGGATTAATTCAATGAAATTTCTTTCTTTTCGTTATGTTAAGCGTCAGATAACTTTTGCCAATAGTGTGATTTTTGTCGGTGCGATTACAGCCTTACTGTATATTTTTTCTTATTGTTTTCCGGTTACTGACAATGCGTTTGTGGCGAATAATATTCGTCCAGTTGCGGCGTTAGTTAAGGGCTATGTTACTAATGTTTATGTGAAAAATGGTGATTATGTTAAAAAAGGGCAAAAATTATTTAGTGTCTTTGATAAGCCTTATTTATATGCAGTTGAGCAAGATACGGCTAATTTGGCTGCGGCTAAATCGAAGTTACTTTCATTGCAAAAAACCTTGGAGCGCGATCAACAAGTAAGTAAAAATTTACAAGACACCTATACTCGGCTGGCGCAGGACGATGATAAATATCAACAAGCTTATAAAATTAATGCAGTCTCATTGATGACGTTCCAAAACTCACAGCAAGAAACCAAGGCTGCCGCGGCGAGTTTAGCCGCGAGTAAAAAGCAAATTGAAATTGATCAAGCTAATTTAACTACACAAGAAAATGAAATTTTAGCTTTGAGTGCGAAACTTAAAAATTCGCAGGTTGATTTGGATTTGACTCATGTGTATGCCGAAAATGATGGGATTATTCAGAATTTTTATTTAAGCTTAGGCACGCCTGTCAATGTTAATCAGCCACTATTTTCTTTTGTGGATAATGATGAAGTTTATTTCCAAGCCAATTTTAATGAAACTGACTTACGTAATGTGCATAAAGGCTCTAAAGTTTTAATTTTCCCACGCACCTATCTGGGGCAAAAGATGTTTCATGGTGTGGTAGTCTCGGATTACTGGGGCGCGAATCGTCAATTAACTGATACTCGTTCACAAATGCAAATGGTGCAGAATGAAAATCAGTGGGTATTACTACCGCAACGGTTGCCTGTACAAATTAAGGTGATAGACTTAGATCCCAAATATCCATTACGCGTTGGCACCAGTGCTTATGTGTATATTAAAAGTGAGTGAGTTTAACTATTGATGATTAGTCTTAAATTCAAACTCTGGTTAGAGCGCGTTGATCCATATTATACGCAACGAATTATTTTGCGTAAAGGTCTTTATCTGGCAGTCTGGTTAACGGCGATTAATTGGATTGCACGCCCTGATGTTTTTGCGGCTTATGCAGCAACACCAATGTTGTTGGCGGGTATTTATGAAGCGCAAAGCTTTGTTAGCTTTCGTGAAAAAGAGCAAGCATTAGTATTTGCTTTTATAGCGGGTGGTATTGGTTGTGTGACGTTTTATTTGCTTTTCCCATTTAAAATTTCTTTGATGTTTTTTGCATTAGCTCATTTTGCAACACTCTATTTTGTCTGTGAGCGCTATTTTCCTAAATTTAAACCCTTTATTTTGCAAACTATCGTAGTTAGCGCGCTAAATATGGCAACTTTACCTGCAGGAAATCTGCAAGTTGCCATTGATATGTTTTTTTGCGTGATGCTGGGGTTGTTTGTTACCTTTCTAGCCTTTAAATTTCACCCAAACTTGTATGCTCGGGTTTGGCAGCGCAGCTTTACCCACTATTTGTCGAGTGTCGGTGCAGAAATTGGACACGCGATTAATAAATTAGATACTCATTCTTTTGCGGAAGGAGCACGGCATTTGAATATTATTCGCGCCTATCGCCGCCTACTGCCGCATAACGTTCTACGGAATGCCACCAAAACTACAATTTGTATTCGTAATATTCAGTTTGCCTTAAATCATATTTATCTCAAAGACAAAGATGTGCTATTCTGGTCTGAATTTCAACATCAGCTAGCTGAATTTCACTTGGCTGTTTCCACGCAAACCCCATGTTTTATGTTAGCAACAAATAATTATGCCCCAGAATTTACTCAGGATTATGTGATTAGTAATTTGAATAAGTCGATCCTCAATTGGAACAAAATATGCGCCTTAGTTTAAAACAGAAGCTCTCTTACGCGCGCTTTGGACAAATATCCTTTGTCTTTGTTGTTGGTTTAGGCCTGTATTTGTTTACTACGATTCCTCATAATTGGTGGATATTTCTAACCGTTATGATGATGAGTGCTGCAATGGAACCAGGGCTAATTGTTAAAAAATCGATTAATCGTGGTAAGGGTACCCTTATTGGTATCATCTTATTTTTACCTTTAATTTATCTCATGCATTTGAATTACCGCGTAATTCCGTTGGTGTTTATCTTACTTGGGCTGGGTATTTCGTTACCGAATGCACGGCGCTATGACATTAGCGTGGTATTTATGACCATTATGGTATTTACTTTGACTGCTTATACCTTTACAACTCCACTGCTCGAAGGGCCTTTTGAAATGATGCTCAATCGTGGCGTGTGTACCGTAATTGGAATTATTATTTGTTTGTCTGGTGATTATTTTCTGTTTGGACGCTTTAATTATTCGCGGAAAGTATATTTTTTATTACAACATGAAGTTTGTCGAATGCTGGAGAGTAAACTGAATAAAATTTGTAGTGCAGGTGAGACTGGGTTAAATCCTTTGTTATTAGTTGAAGATTTACGTGATAGTTTTAACCAGAGTTATTCCAGTATTGCGACTAGTGCTGAGAGTATACGCAGTAGTTTGACCAATAGTAAGAGTACGAAAACCAAGGTTGTTGCATTCGAGCTAATTTTATGGCAGCTACGTAAGGTGGTTTTTGGGGTTTATTATGCTGAATGTGTTTTAAAAGACCCCGCTAGTTCCGCAGAGCACCAGCAACGTTTTAGGTTGTTAATGACACAGGCGCGGCAGAACATGATTTCACTGCGCGATTAAGCTACACTTTTAATTAAAGGTTAATTTTAGACCTGTTGTGGCTAGTTTTAGGTTTAGCTAAATAAATTTAAATTTAAAGTAGCAAGAGTTTAACTGGTTGTATTCGTATTTATAGCCAAATAAAGCAGGTACTTATTTTGGTTATTTCCTATCGTATTCGCTTAATTCAAATGCTTTAAAAGGCTTGGACAAAAATAATAGTTGACAAAATTACTCTGCTATTGTAGAATAACGAAATCAAGAATATAATTAAAAAAATAGATGTTATATAATTGACAGTTTTAGT
>DPRZ01000093.1 GCA_003538525.1 Neisseriales bacterium | reverse complement strand
TTAGAAAGGTTCATTAATGAAATTAATTACAGTTCAAGATTTAGCCGTCATTGTTAAACATCATGGTTTTGATGACTTTATGCGTGATTTAGTTAGTTATTTAAAACAAGATTTCATCCGTTGGAGCGAATTTGACAAGTCTCCACGTTATGCCGCCCATGTACCAGGCGGAGTGTTGGAATTAATGCCAACTGCGGATAATCAATATTTCTCATATAAATGTGTGAATGGACATCCAGCTAACCCATTTTCTGGCAAACAAACGGTAGTTGCAACTGGTCAAATGAACGAAATTCAATATGGCTACCCAGTTTTACTCTCCGAAATGACAACTTTAACTGGCTTTAGAACTGCGGCTACCGCAATAATCGCTACCGACTATTTAGCACGCCAAAATAGTAGCGTGTTAGCCATTATTGGGACAGGTGCACAGAGTGAGTTTCAAACTCTAGCGCAAAAACTAGTCCGTCCAATTAAAACCGTGCGTTACTTCGATACCGATCCTGAGGCAATGCTTAAATTTGCTAAAAATTTAGCCAATAGCGGTCTAGAATTAATCGCCTGTAAAGATGCCGAAGAAGCTTGTTTTGGCGCTGATATCATCACTGTGTGTACTGCTTGCAAATTACATGCAATTGTAATCCAAGATGCGTGGGTAAAACCAGGTGTACACATTAACGGCTTGGGTGGTGACTGCCCTGGCAAAACTGAGTTAGAAAAAGCCATGTTATTCCGCAGTAAGGTCGTAGTTGAATTTACTGAACAGTCGATGGTCGAGGGTGAAATTCAACAATTAACGCCTGCTGAAGCTAAAGACGTAATTTATGCTGAACTCTGGGAATTAATTAATGGTAACAAAGTTGGACGTCAAAATGATGATGAAATTACCATTTTTGATTCGGTTGGCTTTGCCGTTGAAGATTTCTCGGCATTGCGTTTGACCCATGATTTGGCGCATAAATATGGAATTGGTCATGACGTTGACATGGTTCCCAATATTCAAGATCCTAAAAATCTAATTTCAGTCTTAGGTTAATCCAGATGGCACAACGAATTAAATTAATCGGTAGCGCTATCGGCAATTGCGGGCGCTTAAATGGTTGTGAATCATCACCCTATCAAATTAGTAACTCACTAGCCAATAGCGAAGGTATTTTAATTGATGCGGATGTCGTTGCCTATACTGGCGGTAGCCATGATGTGCTCGCACAACGTGAATTTTTCATAAAAGTGGCGCATCGTGCCGAACGAGCAATTACCAAAAATGTTTTTCCAATTTTCATCGGTGGCGATCATTCCTGTGCGATTGGTAGCTGGAGTGGCGTTGCGTATAATTTGCAGAAAAAAAACCAAGAGTTAGGTTTAATTTGGATTGATGCACACATGGATTCGCATCGTCCAGAAACCTCTGAAACTGGAAACCTGCATGGTATGCCTGTTTCACATTTATTGGGTTATGGACATAAAGAATTAACGTCCATTTTAAGTGCGCTGCCTAAATTAAAACCCGAAAATCTAGTTTTCTTTGGCATTCGTTCTTTCGAAAAACCTGAAGAAGATTTTTTACACTCTTTAGGGGTGAAAATCTACTATCAAGATATGCTTAGCGATGAAAATTTTGAAGCCTTATTTCTTGAAGAATACAATCGTCTTGCGCTACAAACTAATGGTAATGTTGGTATTAGTCTGGATTTAGATGGCTTAGATCCCAAAGAAATTGCGGCAGTTGGCACGCCTGTAGCTAATGGCATTGACAGTCGTATTTTCCTAGAAACCATGAATAAAATTGACACTAAACATTTAATTGGCTTTGAAATTGGTGAATATAATCCTTCATTAGATAAAGATCATCGCTCAATGCACTATATGTTAGAGTTATTAAAATCGTTAATCGCAAAGGTACGTTATGCAGACTAAAGTCCAAGTAAAAATCCTCGATGAAATTATGCGTGAACAATTACCCCAATATGCCACCACTGGATCAGCTGGACTGGATTTACGGGCGTGTTTAACGGAAGCCATGGTAATTCAACCCGGTCAAACCGAATTAATTCCAACTGGAATGGCGATTCATATTCAAGATAATACACTGTGTGGAATGATTTTGCCGCGCTCAGGATTGGGTCATAAACATGGAATCGTCTTGGGTAATTTAGTTGGCTTAATTGACTCCGATTACCAAGGACAATTATTCATTTCAATTTGGAACCGTAGTCAAACGGCATTCACTTTAAACCCAATGGAGCGGATAGCTCAATTAGTAATTGTGCCTGTAGTTCAGGTTGGTTTTGAAGTGGTTGATGATTTTGGTGATTCTAGCCGTGGCGCGGGTGGCTTTGGTAGCACAGGAAAACACTAAGACTAATTTTAATTATTAACGTTTAAAAAGGTGGTGTAATTTATGCAAGAAGAATTTAAAATTCTGGCGGCCGCCGAATCTGGCAATCTCGCCTTATTTGAATTATTAATTACGCCTACTACAAACTTTAATTTTGTCGATACTAATGGATTAAGTACATTAATGCATGCCGCTGCAAATGGTCATGTAAGCATTACCTCAAATTTAATTCAGTCTGGTGCACAACTGGATTTACAAGATAAATACGGACGCAGTGCATTAATGTTCGCGGCCTCGCGCAATCATGCAGAAATTGCGCAACTACTAATTGAAGCCGGTGCGCAATTAGAATTGACAAACTCATTAGGCGAAACTGCATTAATTCGTGCGGCGTCTTATGGCAATACCACTGTAACTAAATATTTACTAACTGCTGGTTCAAAACTAGACTCGCAAAATGAGTTTGGTTGGAGTGCGCTAATGCGGGCGGCATATGGTGGTCACAGTGGAGTTGTCTCGATTTTAATTCATGCCAAAGCCAAATTAGATCTTCAAGACGCAGATAATTGGAGCGCTCTAATGTGGGCGGCATCCAATGGTTATGCTAATACCGTCGCGATTCTAATTAGTGCAGGTGCGCAATTAGACCTGCAGAACAAGCATGGTGCAACTGCGTTAATGCTTGCAGCTTATTATGGTCATCTCTCAACAGCATCATTACTAATTGAAGCTGGTGCTAATATAACGTTACAAGAACATGCTGGCGCAACTGCATTAGCTTGGGCATCAGCCAATGGTCATCTTTATCTGGCAGAACGTTTGAGGATCGCCAAGAAAGAACTAGATAAAAACTACAACATCGCCAACTCAAGTAAATAATATTATATAAATATCATACAGCTCTATTGCAGCTAATTTAGTGGCGCATACCGCGCTGGGATTTAATCACCACAATCAC
>DPRZ01000132.1 GCA_003538525.1 Neisseriales bacterium | reverse complement strand
TATTTGTTTTTTAGTGTCGACTAACTATAATAATCTCATCGACATAATTAAGAGCGACAGAAAAATGGCTCTGCCAAGCTTAATTAATAATCCAGAAAATTAATTCGTTACGTAATCAGCGCTACCTTTTTGTTCCAAGTTAACCACCTTATTTACATTAGTAATTGAATAAATACCTTTTATAGCTTCATCCAAGGCACTCAAGTTACCAATATTAGTACCCATAATGTAAACCACATTATCCACCGTAGTCACCGTAATTGCGGTTGGCTCAATATCATATTGCATTGAAATACGCTTTGTAGCGTCACTAGTTATAGATGAGTTCATATTTAATGACGGCTGCGCATTCACCGTTAGATAATTAAAGATTTTTTGTGTACTTGGCCATTTCTTACAAATAGTTTCGGCCGTGGCTTTATCGGTATTGCTCGCAACTTGTCCAACCAACAACACATTATAATGATCAACCACAACTTTAATTTTATTAGTCGGAATTTGGGCATCCAAAACATCATCCAAGCGCTCAGATAAAGCTTGCCCATCATCTTTTTGGTTCTCACTATCGGTAATATATGGTGCAGTCAACGAAGCGTTAACCTTAAATGGTGCTTCGGTTGAGCAGCCTGTTGCCAACAAACCTACTCCAGCTAGCAGGGCGAATAAATAACGCTGTTTCATAATTTTCACAATTCATGTTCCTAAAATATTTTTGGCATTTTATCATAAATCACCCTGCTTAATCCAGAATTATGCCTATTTGAACCATCCGCTGAACGAATTAATGAACTAAACTATTTCCTAGTACCGAATTAAGCAATTATTTAATCCATTAGTATAAATAACTTAGCATTACTTGCGCCTGATAAGCACCATTACCATCTTCATTTACATTGGTTAAATAACCATAACCACCAAAAACAGTCAAACCTTTTATTTCAGGAATCATATAACTAATTTGTAAATCATACTCTGAACTCGCAGGAATGATAGTGGTCGCATAATATTGATAACTTGGTGTAATAACTAGATTATTGTCTAATAAACTTAATGATGGTGCAATTTTATAGGCTTGTCCCGAAGAGCGTTCTACCATACCTTGAATCCAACCAGTGGTGTATAGCGGATCTGTTGCATATTGATAGGTATAAGGCGAGACTAATTCACCTGATTGATAGCCATCACTAGGCCCCCAAATATTATTGTAGCCCAGTTGTAACCCAAGTATTGAATAGTTAAACCCGAATTGAGCCCCCAGCATATTGCTATTTACGCTATTACCATAACCACTCGTGTTTAAAATATTGCCGTTTCCATTCGCTCCCTGGAGCGCACCCTGAAAACCAACAGTAAATCCTAGATCATCATTAAGCGGTAATTTAAGCGTTGTATCCGCATATGCCATATCCGCATAATCGGTAAATTGGTAACCCCACAAACGTGCATCTAACATTCCACCGGAGCTAGTCCAGTTAGCTCCCACGGCGAATGTGCTTGGACTACCAGCATTGGCGATATCACCAGTTCCTGTACCAAAATCAAACGTGCTATTATACATCGTTTGCTGGCTAAAACCAGTTTCACCAAGTAATTGAGCACCATTAATTGCAAATGCGCTTAACAGCCAACCAGCGCCAGGGTTAACATTAACCATCGCACCTTGATAAGTCACTAGATTCAACGCATTATTTTGATAATACGTCATCCATGGACTATTACTAATCCCAATCCAACCAACATCAGCTTGCAGCAGATGGTTATATTGATACTCTAGAAATAACTCTTGTGGGGTAATTTGTTGGTAAATGGATAACCCTTGTGCTTGATCCGCAATTTAACTAGGGTTCAGTTGACCACTAAAGGCTGGATTCATGACCGTCATTAAACCACCGACGGAAAACCCACCCAACTGCCCTGTTTGCGCGAAAATATTTGCCCCATAGCCATAATTGTTCGCGCCGTTTTGATTGACATAACTTGCCGCGCCCAAAACATTCCAACTCCCGGTTGTGAAAATTTTCTCACCAATACTCATTAACGCAATTTGACTCTCACTGATATTTTGTGTACCACCGCCATTCGGCATGCCAATATATGGGTTTTGCAAATATGCCTGACGATCAATATAATCAGTGCTTAACTCAACCGAACTCTCGCGTACTTCTTCGGTTTCTGCCGTTAAATCATTCAAGCCAAATGCAGAATAACTAAAACTACTAAATGCGCCAATTACGACAAATTTTCTTAACATCCAGACAACCCTTTTAAAATATAAGCTAATTTTGCAGAGTAGATTATACATGAGAACGATTCTCATTCGCACTAACTTCTTCAAACTAACCAATCACTTTTTGCAATTATGGCACACAATAAAGCTTCATTCCAACGGCTAAGCGAAATCTAACCTAAGTATCTACAACAGAAAACACTCATCATAAATAATCACAGTACTAACTAGACAACTTTCCTTACCAAACCGTTATTAAATAATAACATAGCAAGAATCTAGCCAACTAATGTCTTAAAGAATACAGACTTAGTAATGAGTTGATTTGATTTAAATTAAAAAAATAATTGTTCAACAGTAACTAATGTTACAATATCGTTAATAATAAACAGCAAATTATGTTTTAGGCGTATTTGCTTCGATAATGATATGTAGTAACACTGTATAAAATAATCATGAATA
>DPRZ01000026.1 GCA_003538525.1 Neisseriales bacterium | reverse complement strand
CATCGATTAAATCAAATAGATACGACATAATTAAAATTATTATTTTAATTGCTACTTTTTTAGATTTAAATACTAAAAGCTTAAAAATAACTAACTCAGAACTCGTTAAATAGCCCTAAATCCAACTTAATCACCTTAATTTGAGAGTCTTCAACGCTATTTAACAAAAACCAACGTCGAATTAGAATTATCTACTCGCGTCATTAACTTTGGAAAGATATAATCATACTCAACAAGAAATAAGTCTTTTAACACAAGTATAAATTTTATAACCCATAATTCAACTTTATAATACTCTAGCCGCAGGAGTGAAAATCAAATAATCCAACTAATTTATCAACCAAGCGCCAATGTATTAGAGCTATCTATTGAAAGCGGCTCATTCATCCATCAATCAAGGATATCTTATCTTGCACAACATGAATTTTATTCTTTATTCATATCTGCTTAGATTTAATCGCTTGTAAACAGCTACTAATTTCAGGATATAAAAAAGTATATTTTTCATCAATTAATTTTTGCGGCTTTACAATCAAGCTATTCAAAAATAACTCTTGCCCCATTTGTCCAAAAATAAGTTTAATTACCCATGCTGGTAATTTCAACCAATTAGGACGCTGCCATAGTTCAGATATTTGCTTGCATAATTCTTGATTAGTAACCAACTGTGGCGCTACCAAATTATAAATACCACGACTCTGCGCAAGCAACTTAATCTCGAGTATGTCTAATAAATCAGGTAAAGCAATCCACGGAAAATATTGCTGCCCTGTTCCAAGTTGACCACCAACATACTTAAGAAATGGAGCCAACATTTTTGGAAATGCACCACCTGTTGCAGATAGCACCACACCAAACCTAGCAATCAGATACGAACCAGTATACTTCTGTACCTCTAGCTCCCATTGCTTTGTAAGTTCTTGTGAAAAGTTAGCATAATTTTTATAATCAATGAAGTTAAATTCAGTATTTTCTTGATCTGGTTGATAAATCCCAACGGCGCTAGCGGATAACAAATATGTTTGTGGCTGATATTGATTAAGCAAAGTCACTAAACGGCGCGTCGTATCAATTCTACTTTGAATTAAACACTCTTTCCGTGAACTACTCCATCGTTTATCACCAATATTAGCCCCAGCTAAATTAATCACATAATCAATAGTTTTGAGTAACTCTGGTTGCAACTCAAGCTGCTCTAGAGTTAAATGAGAAAATTGCGGATGATGACTAAGATTGATAAAATTATATTTGTGCATAAATTGTTTCTTGAATTGACTCGCAATAAAACCATTCGCACCGACAATTAAAATAGTTTTCATGATTATTTCCTACCAAACACAACTTGCACTATTAACTAATCAATCCAGTGTAACTACGCATAAGATTTAAGGTCACACCATAAACCAACATTAACTAACCATTAAAAAACCACATCTCCGACATAACCGATTAATTCATGAATGAGCTTTTTGGTCTGTATCACAGCACTCTGTTCAGGAATAAAATTTTGCCACCATAGCGGCTTAGTTGAATATAAATCCCACGCGGGATACTCCATACACTCGATCCCATATTTATTAAATAACGCAACCGAACGCCACATATGCGAGGCTTGGGTAACCAAGATTACCCGATTAAATCTTAACTCAGCTAATTTCTGCGCGGTGTAGCGCGCATTTTCATCAGTATCCATGGAGCGATTCTCGACAGAAATTTCATTTACTAATGCATAATGTTCCTGAAGATAATGTTGCATCGAGCTAGCTTCACTAAAATATTGATTAGTAAATCCACCAGACAAAATCAAAGGTAACTTTGGATTATTCTTTGCAACTACGGCAGCAGATTCAACATTAAGTAACGTAAGTCCAATTGGAAACCCATGTAATTCACCAAATTCATCAATTTCAATTCCTGAACCAGCGCCAAGTACCACTATCGCCTGGGCTTGATAATTACTGCTAATCATTAAATTATCAAAACTAGGATAAATAAATCGACTGAGCAAGCCAGCCATGAATGGTGTAAACTGCAAATAGACAAAAATCAGCGCACAACTCAAACAACTAATTAACCATGCCCGACTCCTAAATTTAATTAAACCCAAGAGCACAATCCAGATTCCATTCACAGGTGGTAAAAATAAACTTTGAATCAAATGATGTAAGGCGAGCGTACCCATATTAACGCTCCACATCATAAACATAACCATAAATTTCGTGTAACACCGCTGAAGTTGTCACCATTGCGCTGGCGGTTGGGACAAACCACAGTAACGGCAACTTATAAAAACCCAAGGAATAAAATCCTGTTGGTGCTGGAATAACCTTAATTCCACTTAATTCAAATAAAGCACTTGCACGGCGCATATGACTGGCTGAGCTAACTAAAACCACATTTGAAATTGCATATTGTTGTAATAAACGCGCTGTGTATTTGGCATTTTCACGCGTAGTCTTAGAGTCTGGTTCTAAATAAATGGGATTTTCCACATCAAACTCATTAATTAAGGCACGCTTCATTAGGCTAGCTTCAGAATCCTTGCTATCAATTGCCCCGCCTGAAACAAAAATTGGCAAATCTGGGTTAATTTTAGCTAAATATGCCGCATAGCGAATCCTGACAAAAGTATCTGAATTGGACATCGCATTGGTATTATATTCATCTGCACTGTTACTCACGCCACCACCCAATAAAACAATTGCCCCGACTTTGCTTAAATCACTAATTCTCATCGGCGTTGGTGCAATAATTTGATTTAGTTTGTAGGCGATATATGGCGTGGCTTGCAGATACAAAGTAAAACAACCGAATAAAATAATAATCGTTCTTTTTGTGCGCTGCAGCTTGAATAAAACCACGCCAAGTAATATAATTAGCAGCGAATTTAGTGGCGGCAATAAAAAGCTCTGCAATAAGCGATGAATGAAAATAGTAATCATAAGCTTGACTAAACCTGTATAATAATTAATCTTCGTAATATTTAACCGTATTTTAACTTAAAGGGGACTCGAATGGCGAAAATCGCATTAGTAACTGGTGGAATGGGTGGCTTAGGAACAGCAATGTGTAAAGCTTTAGCTAATTCTGGGCACACCGTTGTGTCAACGTATATTGGTGATAGCGCTTTAGCTGATGCATGGTTAGCTAAAACTAAAGCTGAAGGTTTTGATTTTAAAGCCGTTGAATGTGATGTGGCTAATTGGGACGCAGCGGTTGCAGCGGTTGCAAAAGTTCAAGCAGAACATGGACCTGTTGATGTTTTAGTAAATAACGCTGGAATTACTCGCGATGCAACATTCAAAAAAATGACACCTGATCACTGGCATGCAGTGTTAAGAACTAACTTAGATAGCGTATTTAATATGACTAAACAAGTTTTAGATGGCATGGTTGAACGTGGTACTGGACGCGTGATTAATATTTCTTCAATTAATGGCCAAAAAGGTCAATTTGGTCAAGCCAATTACTCAGCGGCTAAATCTGGTGTGCACGGTTTCACGATGGCAATTGCACAAGAAGTTGCGCGTAAAGGCGTAACAATCAATACAATTGCACCAGGTTATATCGGAACAGACATGGTTATGGCAGTGCCTGAAGAAGTTCGTGCTAAAATTATTGCACAAATTCCAGTTGGTCGCTTAGGTACACCTGAAGAAATTGGTGGCTTAGTAGCTTACCTAGCTTCAGATTTAGCTGGCTACATTACTGGTGCTGAATACGCAATTAATGGCGGTCAACACATGATGTAAT
>DPRZ01000023.1 GCA_003538525.1 Neisseriales bacterium | reverse complement strand
GCTTCCATCATTTTGGCGATAACTTCATCCAATAAATTCTTGAATTCGGCAAATTGCTTGTTGCTTGAATTTAAATCCTTAATGTTAAAGATTTTTTGCTCAGACTCATCTAATAATTGATCAATATTTCGCCCTTGTGGCGCATAAGCATTATCGGCAATCGCATTACTGGCGCTAATTAGTTCACGCAAAATAAAGCGCTCACGAATAATTTCGGCATAACTCGCAATATTAGTCGAACTAGCAGTTGACTCAACCAAATTATGTAAATAATCCACACTACCAACATAATCTAATTGATTGTTTTGCTTTAAAGATTCAGCAACTGTAATTGCATCAACGTTTTTATTTTCCATGCGTAGTTTAACCACATGTTCATAAATAATTTGATGTTCTTTACGATAAAAATGCTTAGGAAAGAGCACTCCCGCAATATAATCATAGGAATTTTCTTCTAGTAACACACCTCCAAGCAAATATTGCTCGGCTTCCAAAGAATATGGCGGTGTTTTTAAGGCGCTAATAGTGGTATCGCTGGCGGTCATGGGACTAACTTCTCTACTAAATAATTTTATTCTGAGGACGGCATTTTAACATGTTTTGTTATGAGTTAATTCTCTTGAAAATTTAAACCTAAAAAATGCAAACTATACTTTGCACTAAATTAACTGGTTTGTGACTTATTTAAGTTGACATAAACTACTCAACTCGATCACAAAAAACTTACCTATTCTATTCACAGCAATAACTCACTATCCTTAACTCGTTCGTGATTTACAAATTGTCGGCAATAATAACGCAACGGTGATAATTAGACAAACCATACCATTTAACCAATGAAACTCATGGCTGTAAATAACATAACACACAAAGGTGACTGGTGGCACTAAACCAATAAATACGGAGGTTAATTCGGCACCCAGTTTTTGAATCGCACGTTGATTAAAATAAATTGGCACAATTAGTGAAGCAAAGCTAATCAAAATTAACGCGCCTAAATGAGTCAGCATATTTGCCCACAGATGAAGCTTTGGCACCATAACCAGCGCAATGCACCACAAGAACCAAAACCGCGTCGCTAAAACCTGTAATGAATTCAAATTGCCTAAGCTAGCTAATTTAGCCGAATTAAGAATATACAGATAAAAAGCTCCACCTGCCAGCACACCAAGTAAAATTCCTAAACTGGTTGAATGACCAACTGGCACAACATAAAATAGTTCCAGTAAAATCAAACTAACTATTAACAACATCAGACTAATCAACCGCTTACGACTTTTTTGTATGAAATTTAAGCGGATAAATCCAATGATTGCTAAACTGATAAATAATGCCGACATGGCAATAAATGGATCTGCAACATAACTGGCATACACCATGCACACCCAATCCAGCGCCAAACCAATACTCATCCAAATATAAATAGATTTATGCTGCCAACATACCGTATAAGTAAGTTTAATTCGCTTAAAACTCAACAAATTAAACACCATTAAAGCCACACTACTCATAACTAATAGCGCAATAAGTGGGTTGACATCCGCAATTAAATTATTTAAAAACACAAATGCCACCGAAGAAAGCAGCACATAAATCAACGCATCAATATAACCAGAGCGCATACACAAACTTTCTTAATCTGATCTAATCCTACAAACTGCACGGTATATAAAATCGCAATAACTATAGCAGCTTATACATCACGAACTCGGGATAACTAAATCCTTGTATACAAAAAGACTTCATTAATGGGCTCATGACAAAATTATTTTTAATATAGAATTCTTGCGCAGATACGTTACTGCTTAAGGTGCAAACCCATAATCTACTTACTTGAGATATTCGTATTTGCCCTTCAGCCGCACGTAATAAGCGGCTACCAATTTTCATCCCTTGAAAGTTTTTCTCAATATAAAAAGCATAAATTTCCAATCCAGATTGTTGAATGCGGGATGAACCATAAGAAATAAATCCCAGCAATTTACCGTGAAGCTCCGCAACTAAAAATTTAGTATTAAAGCTTCGCAAAGCTGCAGCAAACCCATATAAGCGTTCATCAATATTCATTGATTCTAAGATTAAGTCATCCATTAAACCTAAATAGGTCTGCCGCCAACAGACAACACTCAGCTCCGCTAATTGATATTCATCGCCAATTTTAGCATCACGAATAATTATCTCTTGTATATTCATAAGACACCTCATTAAAAACTCTTATAAAATTAATTCGTATGAGGGATGTTCTAAACCAGTTGGCTCATAAAACTCATTTTTTACCCATTCAAAATTTAGTTTAAGCAACATTCGTTGTGAGGCTTGATTGGCTGGGTTATGCCCTGCAAATAATTTAGAATGTTTTTGCTGGCGACTAAATTCAATTACTGTATCCAAAGCATCATAGGCATAATTTTTACCCCAATACTCAGGGAGTAAGTGCACACCAATTTCATAAATTTGTTGTAATGGATCACGTGGACGCAAACCACAACAACCAATAAAGTGATTTTCTAAATCGAATAATGGCCAATATTGAAGCTTGAAATTGACTTGATTATCAATCTCTTGCTGCAATCGTGCTCTCACTTCAACCTGACTAAATTTACCACTCGCCGCTATGAAGCGGCTAACTTCAGGATTAAGCCATAACCGCTCTGCCAATTCAAGCATATCGCAACTCCAGAGCCCAAACCTTAAGCGCTGACTACCCAAATGAAAATCATTATTCGGCATAACTCGCCAATTTATACTCAAGATTAGTTTTTACAATTGGCCACTCAGAATTTAAAATGCTATACACGTAACCATCGCCAATTGCGCCATTTTCTAAAATTCGATGATTTCGCAAAACTCCATCTAATTTAGCGCCTAAGCGTTCAATTGCACGCCGACTAGTAAAGTTAAAGGAACTAGTTCTAAATTCGACTTTAATACAACCTAAAACCTCAAACGCATGTTTAAGTAATAAATATTTGGCTTCCGTATTCAAAATTGTCCGCTGACAACTCTTACGATACCACGTGTAACCAATTTCCAGCCGACGATTAGCTTCATCCAAATTACAATAAGTAGTCATCCCAGCAACACCGTTACCCAGCTTAGATGGATCGCGCCGATCAATAATTGTAAACGGATACATTAATCCCTGCTCATACAGCTTGATCCTACGTTTAATTTCACAACCATATTATCGGGAGTTGGAACACTGGTGTACCACAGTTTCCATAGTTCACCATCGTGGACAGCTTCGGTTAAATTTACTGCATGTGAAAAAGTGGTTGGTAGTAACACAACATATTTCCCATCTAATTCAAGATTTTCTATCCATCTGCTCATTTCACCATCCTTAGTAATTACAAAGTACATAAGTTTAATATAACACCGTGAATAACAACTAAATTTTTAAGTATTCCAGTTTAAATTATTCATAAAAAAACAACTGCGAATTAAGAACTCAGAATTAAGCCACAAGCAGGGAGCCTAACTCAGGTATAATAGCGCCTAAATATGCATATTTCATGAGGATTAATTATGTCAGCGATACTAAACATTGCCGTGCAAGCCGCTTATAACGCCGGAAGCATTATTCAACAAGACAGCCGCAATCTTGAGCGCATTAAAGTCGACCGCAAAGGTCATAATGACTTTGTTACTGAAGTTGATAAAAAAGCTGAACAAATAATTATCCAAACTATCCTTAAAGCCTTTCCTAACCATAATATTATGAGTGAAGAAGACGGTAGTATTGATAATAATTCCGATACCACTTGGATTATTGATCCAATTGATGGAACCACCAATTACATTCACGGTCATCCGCAATACTGCATTTCAATTGCAGTTAAACAAGAAGATAAAATTACGCACGGCGCAATTTATGACCCCAACCGTAACGATATTTTCACGGCCGAAACAGGCAAAGGTGCCCAATTAAATGGCGCGCGAATTCGCGTATCACGCATGGCAAATTTGGCCGATAGCTTATTAGCAACCGGTTTTCCAACTTATGACATGAGTTTACTTGACCGTTACATGAAAATTTTCCGTGAAATGCTAGAATCAACCGCAGGTCAACGCCGTGCTGGTTCTGCTGCATTGGATTTGGCTTATGTCGCAGCGGGTATGGTTGATGGTTTTTGGGAATTTAACCTAAAACCTTGGGATATTGCGGCTGGATATTTAATGGTAAAAGAAGCGGGCGGACTAATTTGTGATTTTGAAGGTGGGCAAAATATGTTGGACAGCGGCAACATTATTGCGGCGAATCCTAAATTAATTAGCCCGATCTTGAAAATCATTCAAAGTCACTAAGCTAGTCTTAGTTTATTTACGGGATGAATTCTTGAGGTGTAGTACTTTATTGGCTACACCTCTTAAAATTTATAAGCTCAATAATTCCCACATTTAATTTAAACCTATCTCGGAGAAGCATACAATGCCTAGCTCAATTGCGAATAAAACTAGTCAAGATTTAAATGCGCATACCCCAATGATGCAACAATATTTACGCATCAAAGCAGAACATCCTGACATGTTGCTATTTTATCGCATGGGTGATTTTTATGAGATGTTCTTTGAAGATGCTGAATTAGGCGCACGCTTACTCGGGATCACGCTCACCCAACGTGGTAGTTCGGCTGGTAGCCCAATTAAAATGGCGGGTGTGCCCTATCATGCTGCCGAACAATATTTAACTAAACTCGTCAAACAAGGACGCTCGGTAGCAATTGTCGAACAAGTTGGCGAAGTAACTGGTAAAGGACCGGTTGAGCGTAAAATTAGCCGCATTATTACGCCAGGCACGCTGACCGATGATAGTTTACTCGATGAAAAACAAAATAATTTAATTATGGCACTGTGGCAACTTAAACACCGCGTGGGTATAGCATGGATTTCGCTCAGTGCGGGAATTTTTCGCGTAACTGAAGTTGCCAATGATGATGTTATCAACCAAATTGAACGCCTGCGCCCTGCTGAGATTATTGCACCAGCCAACTTAATTGATAAGCTCAAGCTTGAACGACCAAATTTGGCCTATAAAATAATTCCTGATTGGCATTTTGAATATGAATTAAGTAAGCGTAAACTCTGTGAGCACTTTGCAGTGCAAGACCTGGAGGGATTTGGCGTTAATGAGCATAAATTAGCCATCTCAAGTGCTGGAGTTTTACTCGATTATACCAAACAAACTCAGAACAACCAATTACCTCATATCAATAATTTAATTTTGGATAGCCAAGCTGATAATTTAATTTTGGATGCCATTTCTCGGCGCAACTTAGAAATTAGCTTAACTATGCGTGGTGAAAGCTCACCAACCTTATTTTCCGTGTTTGATCACTGCGCTAATCCAATGGGAAGTCGTTTACTTGATCAGTGGCTAAATAACCCCTTGCGTCAGCATCACGCAATCGAACAACGCTATGCCGCAGTTGAATCTTTACAGCCAATTCATGGTCAAATTGCTAATATTTTACGCCAAATTGGCGATATAGAACGCATTAGCTCACGAATTGCACTCCGTTCGGCGCGCCCACGCGATTTGGCTGGTTTAAGAAATAGTCTGTTGATTTTACCTGAGTTAAATTTTCTAGAAAATCATAGCGCAAGTCACCTAATTACAGCAATTCATCAAAATTTAAGCTCCATTGCCAGTGAAATAGCGAGTAAACTCCAGTTAGCGATTCAAGCCGAACCCAGTTTACTCTTGCGTGAAGGCGGTGTAATCAATCTTGGTTATAATTCAGAACTAGATTATTTGCGCAATATTCAAACCAATGGTAGCCAATTTATCCTAGAATTGGAAGCCAAAGAGCGTGAACGCAGTGGAATTTCCAGTCTAAAAATAGAATATAATCGGGTGCACGGCTATTTCATCGAAATTTCACGACTGAACTTAGATAAAACCCCACTGGAATATCGCCGCACGCAAACCTTAAAAAATGCCGAACGTTTTACCACGCCAGAACTAAAGAGCTTTGAAAATGAGGTTTTATCTGCTCAAGATAAAGCGCTTGCACTCGAAAAGAAACTTTATGAAGAATTGCTCGATTATTTAGCAGAGTTTTTGCCCCAATTACAAAATGTTGCCAGCTCAATTGCGGAACTCGATGTTCTAAATGCCTTTGCCAAAATCGCTCTTGAGAAAAATTACTGTCGACCACTGTTAAGCATGGAGCGGCAAATTAGAATTGAACATGGGCGCCATCCAGTTGTTGAGCAGCAAATTGACCAATTCATTGCCAACGATTTAAAGCTAAATTTAGAACATGATTTTTCATTAATCACGGGCCCCAATATGGGCGGTAAATCAACCTATATGCGCCAGAATGCAATTATCGTTCTGTTAGCCTACTGTGGTTCTTTTGTACCAGCCAAAAGCGCAGCCATCGGCGATATTGATCGCATTTTCACCCGGATTGGTGCGTCCGATGATTTAGCCGCGGGTAAATCAACCTTCATGATTGAAATGTCTGAAACTGCCAATATACTAAATAACGCAACCGCAAACTCATTAATTATTATTGACGAAGTTGGGCGTGGTACTTCAACTTTTGATGGACTAGCACTAGCTTATGCCATCGCGCGTTATTTAATTGAGAAAAGTGGCTCATATACCCTATTTGCCACCCATTACTTTGAATTAACCACCTTAGCTGACACTTACCCACCAGTCAATAATGTCCATTTGAGTGCAGTTGAACATAAAGATCAAATTATCTTTATGCATCATGTCGAAGCTGGTGCGGCCGCTAAAAGTTATGGAATTCAAGTTGCCGCGTTAGCTGGCGTTCCTAAATCGGTATTGAATATTGCAAAAAAATATTTAGCTCACCTTGAAGAAAACAGCCACAAACAACCCCAACCAGATTTATTTAGTCTAGTTGCAAACGAACCGCCAGAAGAGACGCTATACCTTGATCCAACTGAAGAAATGGTACTCACTCAAATTAAAGACCTCGATCCTAATCAATTAACGGCTAAACAAGCTTTAGATCTACTCTATGAACTTCAGCAGCGTTTAACGGATAAATAAGATGTCACGCAATCAATACTGGATAATCTGGCTTAGTTTACTGTTAATTGGGTCAAGTTATGCCCTCGCCAGCAATGAAATGCATGATTTTACGCCAGCGATTTATCTGTGGTTAGCACTGTCAATTTTCATGTCACGTAGTTTGGCGATTGTCAAAAAAATTGGTTTACCCTTGGTAACCTCGGAAATTTTGGCAGGTGTGATTTTAGGCAATCTACATTATTTTGGCATTAACACCTTTGTTGGCATGGAACAGAATGAAATTATTCAATTTTTGGCTCAAATTGGCGCGATGATTTTAATGTTTGAAATTGGTTTAGAAACCCAACTCGAAGACATTGCTACTAAACTTGGCTCGGGAATAAAAATAGCACTCTATGGCACGATTTTAACTTTTGCAGGCGGATATTTAATTAGTCAATATAGTTACCCAACTGCCAATAATGGTACTTGGATTCTAATTGGGCTAATTTGTGCCGCAACCGCAACGGGAATTTCTGGTAAGGTCTTTAAGGATCTAAAAATCCTCAATAGCGCAGAAGTTCAAACCGTGCTGGGTGCATCTTTAATTGATGAAGTAATTAGTATTTTATGTTTTGCCGTGCTCTCTGGATTAATGATTACGGGCATTTTTAGTGTTAACGAGCTAGTTTTGGCCAGTATTAAAACTGCACTTTTTTTCCTAATTTCGGTTGGAATAGGCTCACGCTTAACCCCACAGCTCACAAAGTTATCGATTAAAATCCATGCTGGAATTAGCATGAAAATTGGTATCTTATTTATGCTGTGTACTTTTTACACTTGGTTAGCCAGTCAACTTGGCTTAGCACCTGTAATTGGCGCATTTATTGCGGGAATTATCATCAAACCCAAAGATTTCCAAAATTTTTCGCAAGCTAAATTTTTACGTGATTTTAAACAAATTGCACAAAAAACTAATGATGAAGCCGCACGATTACAGATTATTAAAACCGTAAACACCTATCAACTTAAATCATTAGATGAACTAATCAAGCCTCTTTCCAATATTTTTGTACCAATTTTCTTTACTTATATTGGCTTAATTTTTAAAATTCAAGATCTGTTCAATTTACGCATCTTAAGTTTTGCAGCTTTGATTATCGGTGTAAGTTTATGCGGCAGAATTATTAGTGGCTTTGCAGATGCTAAACGCCTAAATATGTTGGTAATTGGTTTAGGAATGACCCCAATTGGTGAAGCTGGACTAATTTTTGCCATTACAGGACAACAACTAGGGTTGCTTTCTGATGACATGCTCTCAGCAATAATTATGGCACTGGTAATGATAACTATTTTGACTCCAGTTTTACTTAAGTTTGCCATTAAGGGCAAAAAGCTTACTCACTTACATAATTGATGATGAGCAACCCTAAAAATTATTGCACAAGAAAAGGAACTGTGGGCTCTAAAATCAATAAATTCATAATTTTTGACTAAATTTTGCTCGTTTTATGGCTAACTAGCCAAATAAAAGCTAACACTTTATGATAAAATCAGATACTTTATAAATTTTATAATAATTTACATTAAGCCTGA
>DPRZ01000188.1 GCA_003538525.1 Neisseriales bacterium | reverse complement strand
AGCATTATTTCCATAAACATTTGTTCCATGATAACCACTTAAACCAGATGTGTTAAGGGCTAAATTAGTTGTAGGTCCAGTTCCAGAGGCAATCGTATAATTGATTTGACCAATATTTAATGAATTATTTATATTATCATATGTTAAAGTGGAACGATTTGCTGTATTGTTATTATAATTTGCTGTCCACATATTTGTTCCATCAATGCTAATCTTTGGTGATACAGATACATCAATATTAGCTTTAGATGTTAAATTTAATAAACTGTATTGAATTGCTGTATTTGTTCCAGTTGCACAAGGTGTTGCTGTTGCACTTGGTGGAATAATAATTGGAGAACAGTTTTTTTGAACATAAAACATATCATTATTCGTATTGCGTAAGAAATAAGTTAAATTAAAACTAAAATTTGTTGTACTTTCTTCATTAGCAGCCCACATAGCATTAAATTGATACGTACAAGATTGATTTGCTGCAAGAGGTAACTCTTTATTAATTGTATCTAAACAATTATTGTTTCCACCAGCCATTGCAAATTGAATTGGATTAGTTGGTCCGATTGGAGTATTTGCATCAACATTAAAGTAATTTTGAGATAAATTAGATCTTGATACTGTTACAGGAACACTATTAGGATTAGTTAAAGTCAATGTCCAAATACGATGTTGTCCTACTTTATCAATATTTAAAGGGGTTTGAGTAATAGTTAAAGCCTGTAAAACACCTGGTGTAGGAGATGGACTAGGGCTAGGTGTTGGACTTGGAGTATCTCCTCCAGAACTACCACCACCGCCTCCATTACAAGCAACTAAAGCTAATGTTGATAATGTAATTAAGATTTTCTTCACTGAATTTGAGTTTGTCATTTGCTTACCTTTTATTAATTGAAGTCAATATCGTCTTTATTTGATGTAGTCTTAACTCTTGATTGGGTTAAAGTTTATTTAAATAAATTCAGATAAATACCTTTGTATCGGTAATGATTATACAACATATATATTGTCAATATATGTATTGTAGATATATATATGGTATTTTTATACAATCTAGTATGAAAATTAAAACACCTACCAAACCCAAAAACACCGATCCAACAAAATCTAAAACAATTGCATTGTTGGCTAAAAATATTAAGTATTACAGACATGAACAATTAATTAGTCAGGAGTATCTAGCTGAATTAGCTGAATTACATAGAAATTATATCGGGCAAGTTGAGCGCTCAGAAGTTAATATCTCAGTCATGAATTTAGAGGCAATTGCGCAAGCATTGAACGTAAATATTATTGATTTATTGCAAAAATAAAGTGTGGTAAAATTACCACACTTTATTTAAATAACCTAGTCAGCAGCGCTGAAAAATTTATTCCACTTTCGCCAAATCAAGCTGAATAGCTTCATTACTCATCACACCAATGCCATCCGCAATGATTTTCTCAGCAATGGCTTTAGCCTCAGGCAACGAATGCATTACAAAAGTTCCGCATTGATACTGATTAGCTTCAGGAATCTTATGTACCTTAACGATATCGTGCATTGAATTTAACCACGCATTCGCAATCCGTTCTTCAGATGGACGACCGATTACACTCATATAAAAACCCGTGCGACAGCCCATCGGTGAAATATCAATAATTTCACAACCTTCATAATTAAGATGTTCCCGCATAAATCCCGCAAACAAATGCTCCAAGGTGTGAATGCCTTTTTCCGACAAAATAGCTTGATTCGGCTGACAGAAACGTAAATCATACACTGTTATTTCATCACCATGTGCGGTATGCATTTCTTTGGCTTTACGCACCGCAGGAGCTGGCATAATTGTATGATCTACAGTAAAACTTTCTAATAATGGCATTTTTAATCCTTTTCTAATTAATTTTCAATAAATACACTTCATCATTTCTCTTAACCGCCAAATAATTTACCCAGCGCATTAGTTACACCTTTACTCACCGCATCTACCGCTTGATTTTGTTGCGTATTTTGCGGTGTATTCTGTTGTTGATTACCTTGTGGATTACCAATAATATTATTAATTTGCTGTTTCACCACATTTTGAATTTGACCTTTATTATTTTCAACCATGTATTTCAGCAATTGTTGTTGGATCGAAGCCCAATCCAAGCTCGCACTTGGATTATTAATCGTGCCACTAATGGTCGATGGGAACACCATTTTTTTGAAAATTGGATTAATTCCGTTGGTTAATAATTGGCTATTCACTTGATAATTCAGCGCTTTACTCACTAAATTCAGTGAACCGTTGCCATTTAAAGCCACACTTGGTCCAGCCAATTTAAACTGCGATGGATTAATCACGCCATTTACAATTGCAACATTCCCATTAAACGTACCCAAATTAGTCACTTGGCTCAAATCACGTTTGCCAGGTTTACTATATTTTTGTACATCATTTTTCATATTATTCACCGCCTGCGCAACTTGTGCCGAATTCAATAATAATTTCACCACATTATCATTGCCTTGACCCGAACTATTAATCGTATTATTCAATTGCATAACCAATTTATCCAAGCTCACGCCCTCAACCCGAATATTACCAATTTGAATATTTTGTTTACCATTGAGGGTCGCAAAATTCAAATTACTCGCAATTGACGAATTCCCACTCAGTTTAAGCTGTTGCATCGGCACACGATAACCACTCACATCACTAAAATCAGCCACGTCAACTTGATCAATGGTTAAATTTTCATTAAACACCACTGGCGCAAATGAGCTCAAATTAAGATTACCGCTTAGATTGGATTTTGCTAATTTAAAATGCATGCCAGTTAAATTCAAACTATTTTTACTTGCCACAAAACCACTATTTAAAGCAAATGTGTCCAATAATTTAGGATTAGACAATGCTGGTGGCGTCATACCCAATTGGCGCATCACATTATTCAATGAGAAGGTCGGTAAATTAATATCGCCTGCAACTTTGGGATTAGCAAAATCTTGAATCGCAAGTTTACCTAAACTAGCACTTAAATTATTGCCAAAACTAGTTCTAACATTACTTAAATTAGCCGCTGTAGGCGTTGCATTAAATCCGCCGCTAAACGCAAAACTATTTAACAACGGTTTATTTTTACGCTCTGCAACCGCAATTCCCAAGCCATCCAGTGTTTTATTCAAATTAAATGTCGGTAGGTTGATATCGCCACTAACACTTGGACTACTAAAGTTTTGCACAGCTAATTTACCCAATGTTGCATTAATTAAACCTCCAGCGCTAATTTTTACATTGCTTAAATTAGCCGCTGTAGGAGTCGCATTAAATCCACCACTAAATGCAAAGCTATTTAATAACGGTTTATTTTTACGCTCTGCCACCGCAATTCCCAAGCCATCCAAGGTTTGATTTAAATTAAATGTCGGTAAGCTTACATCCCCGCTAACACTTGGATTACTGAAGTTTTGTACTCTCAACGTGCCAAATGAGGCTTTAAGACTATCACCAACGCTAATTTGCAAACCTTTCAAGCTAATGTTTTGCATATCCCCACTAAACCCATTGCTACTAATCGCAAAATTATTTAACAATGGTTTATTTTTACGCGCCGCAACGGCAATATTCAAACTATCAAGTAATTGATTCAGATTAAACTTCTCTAAATCCAAACTACCGCTATAACTTGGTTTAGCAAAGTCTTTTACCACTACGCTAGTTTTACCCTTGAGTTTATCGGCAAAATTAAAGCTCAAATCTTTCACGGTTAGATTATTTTTATCACCGCTCAGATTACCCTTAAAACTAATATTATCCAGTAAATGCAAATCTTTCCGTGCCGCTTGTGCAATTTTAAACTGATCCAACAATGCATTTAATTGTAACTTACTAAATTCAACTTCACCTGCATATTCTGGATTAGCCAAATGTTGTAAATTAAAATCAAATTTACCCACTACTAAATCATTGTAATTGAGCTTAACTTTGCTTAATTCCAATTTATCTGCGGCTTGATCAAATTTAATTACACCGCCAAACTCGGTATCGACCACCAAATTGGTGTTATCAACGCCATAATGCTGTTTGCTATCAAAATCATCAAAATGAATGCTTGAATTATGTAAACTAAAGTCTTTCATTTCCAATTGAAAGGCTTGCGGCGCGCCACCGGCTACACCAGCTGGACTTGATTCAGTCACAGGCGGAGTAAACGTCCAGTTATTAACTCCATTTTGCTTAATTAATGCCAAATCCAACCCATCAATCGCAAGAGTTTTGACCACCACATGATTGCTCAAAAGCGGAATCAACGCGACAGAAACATCCGCAGAATGCAGCGCCACTAAATTTGGCGTTTTAAAGCCATCGGGATTACTCAAACTAACATCACGTACGGTTACGCCAAGATTCGGATAAATTTTCCAACTGATGTCCCCAGTTAAGGTTAATTTACGCCCAGTTGATTCATAAACCGCTTTTTCAATAAAGGGTTTAAAGCGATTTGGATTAACCAAGGTAACTAATAAAGTTACGCCAATCACCGCAAGTGCAATTAGGCTAATTAGACTAATCAATGCATATTTAAGAAATTTTTTCATAATTCCATTCCATAAAAAACCTAAGCGGTGTTTAATTTTTCAATGTAAAAAATTGACAAAGTAATTAGTTACTCTGTCAATTAATATATCCGTAATCAGGTAATTAATGATTGAATTGGCAGTTCGCAATTCGAGAAAAGTCAATATACTTAGGCTTATTTTTCACCTTAACATACTGATCATTAATTAGATACACATAGTTTGAAGTTTGATTACAATTCGCTAACCTAAAATCAGGGGCGGCACTCTCACCATTATCATGAGGCGCAACATTTAAATACTGATATTGTGCGTATTTATTACCACAAAAACCAAATAAACGGTATTGACTAACTCGACCACTGGCAGGCGCTTTAATTGCCGAATCTGCAGCTAACGCTAATAAACCAAATTTATCAATTACAATCGGGTTAATACTTTTGTCCGTGCTAATCATCACCACAAAATTATTGCTTTCTTCTTCAAAGGGTAAAAACATAATATTCGA
>DPRZ01000121.1 GCA_003538525.1 Neisseriales bacterium | reverse complement strand
TGTTGTCCCATTATGGGACAGTTCTTTTATCGGTAACTAGCTAGAATAGCGAGTATTAAAAAATAATATTTAATAAGTCAATCATGAAAACATCGTCAGTCAGAATAAATTTATACAGAATAATTACGGGTTTATTCGGTATGATTTTGATCGACTATCTATGTGATGGTAATTTAAATACTACATGTCATTTATTACAGGTTGGGCATAATTATTTTTTCCACTTGAACCCAGAGAATCTGCTTTGCTATTTTCATTTGCACAAACAATTATTGTTCACTATCGATGCGTTTGTTCGCCAAATTGGGCTAAATAATATTGTCCTTATTGTTCTTGCTAAATCATTAATAACCGCTTACCGCTCATTACTTATTTTAAAATTTAATATATCTCATCAACGTAATAATTTTAGCCACCAATATAAAAATTCATTTACTCTTCATACTGATATTAGTCAGGCTAATATTGCACTGCCATAATTACTTATCTGGCAATTTCTATCTTAACTTACCCTTATTTTACTGATTAGCAGTGAAGCAGCACTTTAAGCCGCTGCTAAGTCTAGTAGTTACATCTATTTAAATCATCTTACAAGGATATTTGCAATGAAACCGCGTAATAAAAAACTGTTACTGATCTTAAATTCACTCGTTTTGATGTCCTGTAATAGTGGTGCAAATTTATCAAATATGGCGCTCCAGTCAGAAAATGGCACTCCTTCATTACAATTTGAAACACTGGAACACTATGATGCCGCATCACAAGTAAAATTACACGACTGCAACGGTATAGAAAGTCAGTTTAATGGTAATAAATGTCTGGTACTGAAGTTGCCAGTAATCAGCTTGTCATATGCCGACATGGTACGTTTAAGTGGCGACTATATTGGTAATCCAGATCCTGGTCGTAATATTGGGCAACAGGCAGACTTAGCACAACGAGAAGCTAATTTTATGGTTAATTTTGATGCCTACAATAATTCAACCTATCAGACTTATCTGATCAAATATCTGACAAAAATCCGCAGCATGGATGAACGAAACAAGTTTAATAAACAAAATCAGCGACCACTTGAAATCAGCGATAAGGATAACTGTGATTTCAACGAAATTTCTGGAGGCCTTTGTGTGGGAAATATTCCGGTTTCTCTGGGAGTTTATCTTCAATTAGCCAACAACAGTAATGATCATTTTGATAATAATGCCATTCAAAGTTATTTGGCTGGGCATGGTTTGGCACTAAAGACTGCTTATGCCGGGAATTTAACCTTGGCATATGCTTATGAAGGATTTGCTGCACACTTTGGCAGTGATTCATTTGCTGCCGGACATACCAGAACCCAAAAGCAGCAGATTCAGGATCGTTGTCAAAATGAAGTAGAAGGGCGTAAATTTGGTGGACTTTTGGTAAAAGAAGCCCATGATTTCAGCAATAAAACTGGAATTACGCTAATTAATAATAATGGAAAGCAGTGGGTGGCATTGGGCGATGCATATTTCTTTACCTCAGGAAATGCCCAGAATAAACAGCTGTTAATTGAGACTCTCCAAACTGGCGTTGACCAAATTTATGACATATATCAAAAGCGTGCTCTTCTCAGTGCTACAGAGTTTTCTAAATTAAGTCAGGACAACCTGAAAATTATGCAGGGTATGCTGCCAAATCCAGATTTAACCCGAAATTTAACCGTGAATCCGCCTGCAATTTTCTCGCTGCAAGATGGTGTGCTATGGTGGAGAGATTTGCGCTATAACAAAAATGAACCAGTTTCCAGTTGTATTAATGCTGCCAGTTTTTATCATTTATGAAAGGAGGTGCCAAATGTATAGAATTATTAACAGATGTTACGTCTGGCGTATTATGTTTAGAGTTTGGTTTCAGTTTTTAGTTGAAATCAAACTATGAAACAACCAGAGTGCGTAACGTCATTTATTAAGCAAATATATTTTAACTTTAGTCATTTTATTTATTAAAGGATCTTATCATGAAAAAAATTATTACGTTAATTGCATTTATTTCCATCCCGGCACTAGCCTCAGCACAAACTGAGCAATTAAATTGTCTGCAAAATGAGTATATTCATATCAATCTGGCAAATAAAACCTTTGCCAATAATCATCTAAGGATTGAGCAGTGTTCCCGTGATGTCAAGCAGGGCCGTGAAATCAGTTACCGCGATTTTCCGATAGACAGTGACAAAACCGGTCATCTTGACTTTAAAGATAATTTTTCAGATCACCCAGAGGTGAATGTTAGCTGTACTTTAGTGGATGTTGACCCGCGGACCGGTGGTAAAACTACCGTTGGCTACCTTCAAATGTATGCCGATAATCCCTGTACTGGAGTTAACTCATTCCAAACGCTGTTGTTTGATGCTTCTGGATTGATCTATGATGATGCTCCATGGTTGGTTAATTATGTCACTAATGGGGATCGTTCTTTTGATTGGTCAATTGATGTTGAATTAAAAACTAGATAATATGTCCAGCATAAAGGTCACCAATTATATAGGGGGTGACCTTGATTGAGGATTATAAATTTTGGAGAAAATCATGAAAAATATGGCTAGGTACTCGAAAATTAACCGCTGTCTAAAATTTATCATGGCAAGTACATTTGGGTGCTGCGTGATAAACTATGCCGGCGCCGAAGGGATTTTACTGGATGAGAATACGATCAAAACGGTAATTGAAACAGGGCTGAATCCACAACGATGGCAGGCTCCAGATTGGCCAAATTATAAATGGTCATCAGGAACCAATCGCTGGGTTGCTGGTGAGGCGACGCTGGAAATTAATGGGGATGAAAATGGTTCGCTGGCAGAACTTGTTGGAAAAGTAGCTTATTCGGATGCCGGATCAATTTATTTTGGTAAAAATACTTTGATCAATAACTTGGATACTCCGCAAAAATTAACTACGTCATCCTACAGTAAGTCTATCAGTAATAGTGTAACTACCTCAACTACGCGAGGCTGGAAAATTGGCAATAAAGTTACAGTTAAAGGTGGAATTGAGATACCATTTATTTCCAAAGGGGAGGTTGCCGTTGAAGTAAGTGGTGAATATAATAGCAGCTCTACTGATTCAAAAACCATTACGACAGTTGAAACTTATACTATACCGCCACAAACAATTGAGCTAAAACCGCACGAGGAGGTAATCGTTTCAGTTTATTTGGCTCAATCACGGGCAACTGGTAAATATCGCTCTTATCAGTATGCGAATGGGAGTGCTTCGGTACCTTTCAGAAGTTTCACTGATAAAAATATTCCCAGCTACTGGCAATCGACTAATTCGATATATAACTATCTAAAATATAGTAGTTGGTTACCGGGTGAATTAATTGGAATTACCGATGATCAAATTAAAAAAATCAAGGTTTTCAGTGAGGGCTCTTTTGTTGCTAATGCTGGTGTTGAATTTAACGTTGTGATTACTCCGGTAGATCGGGTGACTGGAAAAGTTAAAACTACTGAAGCCATAATCCTCAAAGCTAAACCGCTTAATTTAAAAAATAGCAGAACTGCTGGTTCAGGAATCAGGTTTTGGTAGAGGGTTTTAGATAAATAGGGCAGACATTTATAAGTTTGCCCTATTTTTTTAGTACTGTTGTAAAACTGGCGGTAGTTCAATCCAGCTTATTTGACAGCTATCCAATGATTGAATGCTTATAAAATGCTATTAAACTGAATTAATAACTTGGGCAAATGATTGGATATTCCACTTTTATAGGCGGCCATAATTAATTCACTGCGGTTGACAACGTTAAATTCGGTATATAGACGCCGAGTTACACATTTGGTGATGCCATCTCTAGAAATTGTACAGCAATAAATTTTACTTAAGATTTCAGCGATTTCTTTGTCAAATTTGCCAAAAATAATTAAATATAAAATAAGCTCTTCTTTTTCTGATAAGGTACTATTATATGAGTGCTTTGTTAGATTAATGATTTTTGCTTGA
>DPRZ01000040.1 GCA_003538525.1 Neisseriales bacterium | reverse complement strand
ATTTCTTTGCTATCACGCTTTAATTGATCCATAGATCTAAGGTTTAGAGCATATTCATCCATCGATTTACGAATTTTCTTTAAAACTTCTTTATCATTATATACCGCACGTAAAATTTCAATTGCTTTCATAGAATTCCTTAAAAATTAAATTTTGTCCCAGCTACATTATTCAGAATATTTATAAAATATCCCCTTGGTTTAAACATTCTATTAATCTATAAACCCAACGCTCCAAGAATAAAAATTCTCCAGATTGACTTAACTGTATTTTTGAGTTCAATAGGTTAGCGTAATCAGCCTACTTACGCACGACTTCCATCACACCATTGACATTAAAAATCTTACCAATTAAATTGGTAAAATTAAACTCATCACCACTTACTTGAATGGTGAAGGTCATAATCGCTTTATTATTGCGACAAACACTGCGTAAGCCCAAGATATGCAGTTTACTAATTGCAAATAAATCAGTTAAGTCGCGCAATAATCCTTGTCTATCATTGGCAATTACCTCCAGATCTGCACTAAACGTCGAATTTTTAGCCGCGCTCGCCCACTCAACCTTAACCACTTTATGCGCATGAAGTAACGCTTGGCGATTAAAATCACTACAACCAACCCGATGCACCGCAACACCATTTCCCTGCGTAATAAAACCGACAATTGCATCACCGGGAATTGGTTTACAGCACTTGGCTAAATTAGTCACAATTCCACTTACCCCATCAACTAAAATGCTACCGCTTTTGGCTTGCGGTTTATGCGCTTTATCTTGGCGCTCCTGCAAACGTTTTTCTAATTCAAGCGCAGTTAAATCAACTTTAGGTTGTGGCGTATTTTGTAAAATTAATTTCTCAATTACTTCGCGTAAGGCATTCGGTAAAACATCGCCTTTACCAATTGCGATCTGCAAATCCTTTTCATTGGTGTGACTCATTTTACTGACGATATCATCGGTTTTTGGTCGCACGGCAGCGGTAAATTTAGCCAACTCACGCTCGTAAATTTCTTTACCAGCTTCATAAAAATCTTCATTATGTAAATTACGAATATAACGCCGTACATGTCCAATGGCTTTAGCACTCTTAACCCAGCCCTCATGTAACCAGTTAATACTTGGACCACCTTCTTTTACGGTTAATATTTCAACTCGTTGACCATTTTTAAGCGCCGTCGATAACGGTACAATCTGCCCATCGACTTTGGCACCACGACAACGATGTCCAACATTACTATGTACCGCATAGGCAAAATCAATCGGCGTTGCCCCGCTCGGAATAGTTATTACTTTACCATTCGGGGTCATCACGTAAATCATATCACTAAAGAGTTCATTTTTAAACACATCGGTTAAATCATTGCGCTCGCTAAGCTCATCACGCCAATCCAAAATTTGGCGTACCCAAGCAATTTTCTCTTCAAATTGTGGATTATTCTCACCACCTTCTTTATAACGCCAGTGTGCGGCTAAACCATATTCGGCATGGTCATGCATCGCAAAAGTGCGAATCTGAATTTCAACTACTCGATTATCAGGTCCAATTACACAAGTATGTAAACTTTGATAATTATTTGATTTAGGATTAGAAATATAATCATCAAACTCACCAGGCACGGGTGAATATTTAGTATGGACAATCCCCAATACCGTATAACAATCACGCACTTCACGCACCAATACCCGTAACGCACGAATATCGTAGAGGCTGTCAAAATCATAATTTTTCTTGTGCATTTTCTTCCAAATGGAATAAATATGCTTGGCGCGTCCTGAAACCTGATAGTCGTGAATTCCGCTCTCTTCCATCTGCCCGGCTAAAAAAACCTTCATATTTTCTATATAGTCCAGACGCTCTTGACGTGTTTCATCTAAGAGTTTGGCAATGCGTTTATATTGATCGGGATGAAGATATTTAAAAGATAGATCTTCCAATTCCCATTTAATTTGCCAGACACCCAGACGATTCGCTAAGGGTGCAAAAATCTCCATGGTTTCTAGAGCAATTTTATGTTGCAAAGCTAAATCTTCGCAGCTTTTGAGATTGAGCATTAATTCGCCACGCCCAACTAAGACGATCAATACAATACGAATATCGCTTGCCATTGCCAACAACATTTTACGAATAATTTCAATCTGGGCCTTTTTTTCGTGCTCTTCAACCGCCAAATCCAAATCACCAATTTTACGAATTTGGGTAACTCGATTCACGCCATCAATTAATTCGATAACTTTTTTACCAAATTTCTTGACCACATCCTCCCAATTATTCGCATAACGTGGCAAAGCATACAAAATAGTCGCAACCACCGTATCGGCATAAAGATGCAAACTGGCAATTTGCGCCGCACAATTCAAAGAATGTAACATTAAATTAATTTTAGTCGGATAAAAAACTTGACCATTATAATATTGTTCAGCAATCTGAATCGCTTGTTCAAATTTCTCAATTTCAAGCGCTGAAAAATGTGGACGTTGAATTTCTAACCAACTTGCAACATCATGAAAACTACTTTTAATTGTAACCATTTTAATACTTTCTAGACATTTTCAACCGTGAATAAACGGTTGTAGAGACGAAAGGCATAACGATCGGTCATCCCTGAAATATAATCGGCAACCACGCGGGCTAAACCATCGACTTCAACGCGCGCTTGAAATTGATCAGGCAACAAACGCGACTCACTCATAAAGGCACTAAAGAGTGAACGCACAACCTGTTCCGCTTTGTAACGCAGTTGCATTACAGTATAATGTTTGTACATGTTTTGATGTAAAAATTTCTTCAGCTCACGCTGGCGCGCAAAGCTCTC
>DPRZ01000135.1 GCA_003538525.1 Neisseriales bacterium | reverse complement strand
TGACCAAAACGAAAATATTCGGTTTTAGAATTATGTTCATCAAACATGGCAAAATCATGGTCGGAAAAATTTGTCATCGCTGATTCAGCTACGTTGATTTTATTGGTCTTCGTTTTACTCTGGATAATTATGTGGTTTGGCGTAAGCTCTTTAACTTGTAAGTGCGCACAATAAGTTTTAAAATTAATTTCTGGATTAGCTACTTCGGGTGTTTTTACGAGTTTATCCAGATTGGTCTTAGTTGTGATAACTTGCTTTTTTAGTTGTTTAATTTGTTTTTTCCACATTTTTGGTTGCTTTAATCCATAAAAGATAGCCGTTATTTTATGTTATAATCAATTATTAGTTAATATTATTTTTTTCTGAATTGGATCTTCATATGGCCAAAGTAAATTTGGGTGAATCATATAACTTATATAAACGAATTTTTACGACGTATATGACTGGTTATTGGCGTAAGTTTGCAATTTCTTTAGCCGCGATGGCGGTAGCCGCAGCCACTGAACCTGCATTTGCCAGTTTAATGAAGCCATTAATTGATAAGGGCTTTACCGATCAAGATAAAGCGGCGATGATTCTTACTCCATTAGCGGTTATGGGTATTTTTATGGTTCGTGCGATTGCATCATACGTTAATGAAACTACCTCGACTTGGTTATCAGGCACAATTGTAGAAAAAATGCGAATAGAGATGTTTCGTAAATTATTGCGTATGCCGGTTGAATATTTTGATAATAATAATTCTGGGCGGATGATTTCACGAATTGTCTATGACGTGACACAAATCACCGATGCTGGGTTTAATGTTATAACTGTTACCGTAAAAGATGGTTTAACGATTATTGGACTGTTGGGGTTATTGTTTTATACGAATTGGCAGTTGACCTTATTTTGTTTTTTTACCTTACCATTTGTACTAGTTTTGGTGCGCGTGCTCTCGAAACGGTTGCGCAAACTAAATAAAAACAATCAAGAACAATATGGTGCAATGACTCAAGTCGTGACAGAGGCTGTGCAAGGACAAAAGATTGTTAAATTACTCGATGGAATTGAATATGAATCTGAGCGTTTCTCAACCAGTGTCGCCTTAATTAAAAATAACAATGTACGTCAATCGGCGACTTCATCGTTGAATTCAGGAGTTAGCCAATTTTTAGTTTCTGTAGCCTTATCGTGCATTTTATATTTTGCCACTACTCGGTCGCGCGCTAATGGTTTTACCGCGGGTGACTTCATTTCATTTATTACCGCCATGATTATGATTATGCAACCGATGAAGCGAATCACTAATGTAACGCAATCCTTGCAACGTGGTTTAGCCTCTGCTGAATCTGTCTTTGCGTTTTTAGATGAAAAAGAAGAGCATGATACTGGAACTAAGCAATTAGCCAAAGTTAAGGGTGATATTAAGATTGAAAATTTAACTTTCCGTTACCCAAGTTCCGAAAAAGATATTTTGGCACAAATTAATCTTGAAATTAAATCAGGTGAGACCGTAGCATTGGTGGGAAGCTCAGGCAGTGGTAAAACCACGTTGGCGAATCTAATTCCACGTTTTTATAGCCCAGAGCAGGGTGAGATCCGCCTTGATGGCGAGTCGCTGCATGAGATTAGTTTGAAAAGCTTACGTGATCAAATTGCGTTGGTAAGCCAAGAAGTGGTTTTGTTTAATGATAGCGTGTATAATAATATTTCGTACGGTAGTAATAGTCAATTTACTAAAGATGAAGTTTTGAATGCGGCTAAATTAGCCAATGCGCTGGAGTTTATTGAGGAATTACCACAAGGGTTTGAGACGCAAATTGGTGAAAATGGCACACGCTTATCAGGTGGACAAAAACAACGTTTAGCGATTGCTCGTGCGATCCTTAAAAATGCACCGATTTTGGTCTTAGATGAAGCGACTTCAGCGCTGGATAATCAATCCGAAAAGTTAGTGCAAGAAGCGCTCGATCGCTTGATGACTAGTCGGACAACTTTAGTGATTGCACATCGTTTATCTACGATTCAACATGCAGATAAAATTGTGGTTATGGAACAAGGGCGGATTGTTGAAGTTGGTAAACATGAGGAGCTGTTGGCTAAAAATGGGGTTTATTCTAATCTTTATCATATTCAATTCCAAGGTGCGAATTAAGCATAAAGTTAAGAGGGTATAGAATGTCGCAGAATAATGGCTTAGTTTTTAGGCGAGCTGAAACAGCTGATGATTTTCAGAAAATTTTTGAGCTTCAGAATCAAAATACAGTTGCTGCGCTAAGTAAAAATGACTTAAAAGAGGGTTTTTTATCTGGATCTTTTACGTTAGAGCAACTTAGAGCTGTAAATGATAATATTTGTATCATGAGCTGTTTCGCTGGATGGGATTTATGTGGCTATCATGTTGCAAGCACGCCAGAGTTTAATAAAACTTCACCATTATTAATGCAGATGATGCAGCAATGCAATAAAATTAATTATAAAGGTAAGACGCTTTCTGAGTATGATTGTTTTATTGCTGGCCCTACTTGTATAGCTAAAGAATATCGTGGGCAAAATATTTATCCCCAACTTATCGCGTCGTCATTTGATTTTCTTAAAAATACGCGCAATCTAGCTAGATTAAGACTTTCTTTTGCGTCTGAATTAAACCCACGATCTTTGAATGCTCAGCAGAAAAATGGTTGTGAAATAATAGGTGAATTTGAATTTAATGCGCATAAATTTATGCTGCTGTGTCTTGATTTAGAAGATATCTAATCAAATTCAATTGAGGTGAGACTCGATTCAATTAAAAAAGAGCGCCATAGCGCTCTTTTTTAATTGAATCAGAATTCGTTTTAGGCTAAAGCCGCAAATAAATCATTGCTAACTTTATCAACGCTTTGAGTGCCATCAACTGTCACAAATTTGACATCCTTATTTTGTGCATAATAGCTACTTAGAATCGCAGTTTGTGCATGATAAACCTCTAAACGTTTTTTGATAGTTGCTTCTTTATCATCATCACGCTGTACGAGTGGCTCACCAGTAACATCATCAATTCCAGCTACTTTCGGTGGATTGTTAACGCTATGATAGGTGCGTCCAGAATCTAAATGTGCCCAGCGCCCAGAAAGTCGTTGCACGATGGCTTCATCAGGCACGTTTATTTCAACAACATAATCAATTTGAACGCCTGCCGCTTGTAAAGCATCCGCTTGAGCTGTGGTTCGAGGGAAACCATCAAATAAGTAACCATTTTGGCAATCGGCTTGCTTGATGCGTTCTTTTACCAAACCAATCACGATTTCATCGGAAACCAATTGTCCTTTGTCCATGACTTCTTTAGCTTTTAGGCCTAGTTCGGTTCCTGCTTTAATTGCTGCGCGCAACATATCCCCAGTTGAAATTTGTGGAATAGCATATTTTTTACTAATAAATGTGGCTTGGGTTCCTTTACCTGCACCAGGTGCGCCTAAGAGAATAATACTAAGCATAAATTTTTCCTTGTGAGTTTATTAAAAATCTGCGTAATTATACCAGAAGTTTTGGTCTATTTTTATCCTCTTGCTTAAATAATGTTAAGTGTAATGGTTTTTTTTGATAAAATCAGTTATCTAGTCGTTTGGGTTAATTATTATGAAAGATTTTTATGTGGCGTAGTTTAGCGTTAGCGTTTATTTTTGTATTTTTTGGTATGGCAAATGCTTTTGCCGATTGTCAATTTACTTATGTTAATAACTCAAATCATCCTGTAACTTTGCAGGGATTTTTCTTGAGTGGCGGTGAATCGCAAAATGATCTAATGTGGGTTACGCTTAAGGCGGGTAGTAAGGCGAAACAGCTACGTATAGGCGGCAAATGTGATGCGGTTTATCTCCATACAGGGCAAATGGTTACGCGGGTAAATTTAAAAAATAACTCTGGTTATTGGTTAGGGAATAAAGGGTTTTTATTTGTGGATGATCGTTCATATTCGACTTATAAAGCTAATCGAGCATTGGCAGATGATGGAGCAGAAATTAGTTTATCCAATGGTGTAGAAGTTACCTCAAGACAATTTAAAGTTTTTATTTGTGATGGAACGGTTAATAGCGATGATTGTAATTAAACCGCAACTAAGTGTTGCGATCTAATTAATGATTTTTACAGTAATCTTTAACTGCCAAATCTAGAGCAACAATTTCGTCGATTGAATTTGC
>DPRZ01000162.1 GCA_003538525.1 Neisseriales bacterium | reverse complement strand
GATCAGCAAATTCTTAAAAATAACCCACAAGTACGTGAAATATATTTTACTTCAACTGGCCAAGTTAAACCAATTGCCAGCATTGTTAAAAACCCTGATTATGCCAAAACCTTAGAACAGATTGCGAAATCACCACAAAATTTTTACACAGGTAAACTAGCTAAAGACATAGTTAAAACCGTAAATAATCAAGCAGGTAAAAAGCTCTACACATTACGCGATTTAGCCGATTATCAAGTACTGAGTTATCCTGGTGTTTGCAGTTCTTATCGCGATAAGTATATCGTTTGTTCCGTTCCACCATCCTCAAGTGGCGGTGTTGCGGTACAAGAATTAATGGGAATTTATGCACAAAACTCAAACATTACGGAATCACAGGATGTTAAATGGGTGTATAACTTTCTTGAAGCCAGCAAACTAGCTTTTGCCGATCGTAATCAATATTTAGCCGATCCACAATTTGTTCAACAACCAGTTAGTGGTTTACTTGATAAAAAATACATTGCCGCACGCGCTAGTTTAGTAAATGAATCACAAGCTCTAATTACGCCTGTAGCAGCAGGTGTTCCAGAAGGAATTGATCCACAGTATGCAACAGATGCAAGTCCAAAACCACATGGAACTACTTCTATCTCGATTGTCGATAAAGATGGCAATGCCGTTTCAATGACCGTTACCGTTGAACATCAATTCGGCAGTCATTTATTTACCAATGGATTTTTCCTGAATAATGAATTGACCGACTTTTCGTTAAAACCAACTAGCGCAACAGGTCAAGCCATTGCCAATCGAGTTGAAGCTAATAAACGCCCACGTTCATCAATTGCCCCAACTATGGTGTTTGATAAAGATGGCAAATTGGAAGTGGTGACTGGCTCGCCTGGTGGTAGCCAAATTATTTGTTATGTAGCTAAAAATTTAGTCCAAATTCTGGATTTAAAACAAGATGCACAACAAGCGGTTAACACTGGTAACTTATGTGCAGCTAATAACATCCCACAGATTGAAATCAACTCAAATTTAATCAATTTCCTACCCCAATTAAAATTATTGGGTGAGTCGTATGTGCTTAGCGATATGGTTAGCGGTGAAACCAACATCGTACGTACCACCGATGGTTGGAGTGGCGCAGCTGATCCACGCCGTGAGGGTGTTGCCATCGGTAACTAATAAACATTTGGCGGTATTAGCTCAATAATTGCTGCTAGATTTAAGCAGATTTTTCTTATACCGCACTTGAAATATACTTAAATGCTCCCAAATAGCAAATATCTTAATTTTAATTAAAGGTCCTAATCAATGTCTAATAAACAAACGATGTCATTTCAAACCGAAATCAAACAACTTTTAAATTTAATGATTCATTCGTTGTATTCCGATAAAGAGATTTTCTTACGTGAGCTAATTTCCAATGCCTCAGATGCGATTGATAAATTTAGATTTGTCCAAATTAGCCATCCTGAATTAAATAAAGGCGAAGAATTAGCGGTTAAGGTTAGCTTTGATAAAGATGCTAAAACTATTACCGTTAGTGATAATGGCGTGGGAATGACTTATGATGAAGTAATTGAAAACATTGGAACAATTGCTAAATCAGGTACTAAATCATTCTTAGAAAACTTATCAGGTGATGCCAAAAAAGATGCTAATTTAATCGGTCAATTTGGGGTTGGTTTTTACTCAGCATTTATTGTTGCCGACAAAGTTGAATTAATTACGCTTAAAGCAGGTGAAACAACTTCACAAGCCGTAAAATGGATTTCTGATGGTAGTGGTGAATTCAGCATTGAAACAGCGACTAAATTAGATGGGAATGGTACAACTATCGTTTTACATCTAAAAGATGGTAATGATGATTTGCTGGCGGATTGGGGATTACGTAACATTATTCGCAAATATTCGGATCACATTAATTATCCAATTAAAATGCAAAAAGCGCCAGAAACCGATAAAGATGGTAACGAAATTATCAGCGTTGACTTAGAAACTGTCAATAAAGCCAATGCCTTATGGACACGTGGCAAAAATGATATTAGCGAAGAAGAATATAAAGAATTCTACAAACATATTTCACATGATTACCACGATCCAATCAAATGGGTGCATGCGCGAGTTGAAGGTGCTCAAGAATATACGCAATTACTTTATATTCCAAGCAAAGCTCCATTTGATTTATACGATGCGAATCGTCGTTATGGCATTAAATTATACGTTAAACGCGTGTTCATTATGGATGATGCTGAGAAATTATTGCCAAATTACCTACGTTTCGTACGTGGTGTAATTGATTCACAAGATTTACCACTGAATGTGTCGCGTGAAATTTTACAATCATCACGTGATATCGATGCAATCCGTTCTGGTTCAACTAAAAAAATCTTAAGTTTACTTGAAGATATTGCCAAAAATGAAGCTGATAAATATTTAGAATTATGGACTGAATTTGGTCCAGTAATTAAAGAAGGCGTTATTGAAGATCATGCGAATAAAGATCGCGTGGCTAAACTATGCCGTTTTGCATC
>DPRZ01000115.1 GCA_003538525.1 Neisseriales bacterium | reverse complement strand
AAGAAAAAACTCTTTGCCTGTCACTCCACATCACTAAGATTTATGTAACTGCTTCTTGCTCTAGCATTACTACCAGTTTAGTTACTCATGTAACAAAATGCAAGACCTCCCAGAGTAAGACGCACTTTCATTTGGTTAATGCCACATTTACCCCTACACCTACGGTCGATTATTGGGCTTCCTTATCTAAGGCTAAGTTATCCGATGTAGTAACCTACTATGTGATTCCTGTTCGTCACAACCAAACTACGCCATTTGCTTCCTGATTCTACCTCACGATAGACACCCTTGCATAGGCTCATTATTCCCATCGACGGGGCTAACAGCGGACTTGCACCGCCTAGATGTGCGCCATGTCTGGCGCACATCTACAAAAGTGGGTTCATCAGAAACCCACTTTTTACACAATTCAAGCAAACTTACTGCCAACCAAATTTGCGCACATAAAATCCTTTTAGCGATTGAGTCAAAATCATATAACCGACCACAGCTAAAATCAAGAAGACAAAATAACCCGCTGGCAATGCCTGCATGCCAACCATTGGAGCCAACGGCGACATTGGTAACGCGATACCAATCGTAACCGCACAGGTGGTCATTAATAGCATTGGCCAAGCCGCGGTACTTTGAATAAATGGAATTTTCTTAGTCCGAATCATATGCACAATTAAAGTCTGAGTTAAGAGACCTTCGACAAACCAGCCACTTTGGAACAAAGTTTGATGCTCAGCACTATTGGCACCAAAAATATGCCACATCACAAAGAACGTCAAGACATCAAAAATAGAACTAATTGGACCAAAGAAAATCATAAAGCGTCGTAAATCAACTGGATCCCAACGTTGCGGTTTTTCAATAAATTCGGCATCAACGTTATCAAATGGAATTACCGTTTGTGAAATATCATAAATCAAATTCTGCAATAACAGCTGCACGGGTAACATCGGTAAAAATGGAATAAACGCCGAAGCAATCAATACCGAGAAAACATTCCCAAAATTAGAGCTTGCGGTCATTTTAATATATTTCAACATATTGGCAAAGGTTTTACGTCCCTCTTCTACACCCTGAACTAAAACCATTAAGCTCTTCTCAAGTAAAATAATATCCGCGGCTTCCTTGGAGATATCCACTGCTGTGTCAACCGAAATCCCAATGTCTGCCGCGCGTAAAGCTGGCGCATCATTAATTCCATCCCCCATAAAGCCAACCACATGCCCTGCGCTACGTAAAATCATCACAATGCGTTCTTTATGGGCTGGGGTCAGCTTAGCAAAGACGGTAGTATCCTTAGCAATTCGTTGCAGCTCATCATCGGATAATTTATCGATGTCAGAACCTAGTAGCATCCCCTCAATATTTAGTCCAACTTCACGACAAACTTTTGCCGTCACTAAATCATTATCACCAGTTAAAATCTTAACTTCAATGCCTAATTTATTTAAGGCTTCAATTGCTGGACGCGTAGTTTCCTTAGGTGGATCTAAAAACGCCACATAACCAACTAAAATCATTTCTTGTTCATCACTTACCGCATAAACGGTTTTTGAACGTGGATAGGCTTTTTTAGCCACTGCCACAACCCGTAAACCATCGGCGTTTAATTCGGCAGTAACTGAGCGCAATTTTTCTAATAACTCTTCACTCAACGGCATCACTTGATTATTATGTTCGGCATGAGTACAGGCACGCATCATTTCTTCAACTGCGCCCTTACAAATTAACACATTATCGCCACTTTCATCCGCGACAACCACCGACATTCTACGTCGTTGAAAATCAAATGGCACTTCATCAATTTTGCTATATTTTTTTACCAACAGCGGAATATCACCAAAATTACCGCGTTCTAAGACCGCAACATCAAGCAAATTTTTTAGCCCAGTTTGATAATAACTATTTAAATAGGCAAATTCTAAAACATCATCATAATCACAACCAAAAATATCGGTATGCTTTTCTAAACAAATTTTATCTTGCGTCAGCGTTCCTGTTTTATCGGTACACAAAATATCCATTGCACCAAAATTTTGAATGGCATCCAATCGCTTAACGATCACCTTGCGCCGTGACATATACACCGCACCTTTAGCCAAGGTTGAAGTTACAATCATTGGCAACATTTCAGGGGTTAGCCCAACTGCCACCGATAAGGCAAATAAAGCGGCATCGCGCCAAGCATGTGTACTTAGACCATTAATAATAAACACGATTGGCGACATAATCAACATAAAGTAAATTAATAGCCAACTAACTTTATTGACACCCTTTTGAAAGGAGGTTTCAACCACATCTTGGGCAACAATTTTATCAGCAACCGAACCAAAGAAGGTATATTTACCAGTAGTCAATACGACAGCAAGAGCTGAACCGCTGACAATATTGGTGCCCATATAGGCAATATTTTCTAGCTCTAAAGCGTCGGTAACATTTGCATGCGCTTGAATAGCAAATTTTTCAACTGGTAGCGATTCGCCAGTTAACGCCGATTGTGAAACAAACAGATCTTTGGCTTTTA
>DPRZ01000098.1 GCA_003538525.1 Neisseriales bacterium | reverse complement strand
GCGGCGATAATCGCACACACTTCGCTGACTAATTCGGGTTGATTATAGCCCATGACTTTTAAATTGAAGTCACAAGGAAATTCCATTAATTCTTCGAGAGCTGAGGGTGGGTTATTTGGAGTTGTCATTGTTTTTGTCCTTTTGGTGATCATATTCTTCAATTAGATCATGATTTTGATTACGAATAAGTGATTCTTGTAAATTTGGTAAGGGTGGCAATTCATCCAGTGCTTGAACGCCCAAATCATCTAAAAATTTATGCGTGGTGGCAAGTAATTCTGGACGCCCAGGTAATTGTTTATGCCCGATTACCTCAATCCAGCCGCGTTCAAATAAGGTTTGAATAATTAGGCTATTTACCGCAACCCCACGTAAATTTTCAATTTCACCACGGGTAACTGGCTGGCGATAAGCGATAATAGCCAGCGTCTCCATCACTGCCCGCGAATAACGTGCAGGTTTGGTAGCATAGAGTTTATTTAAATAACTCTGATATTCGGGTTTGGAGCGAAAGCGATAGCCACTGGCTACCTTGAGTAATTCAATGCCGCGTTGATTATAATCGGTACTAATTTCATCAATGATTAAGCGGATGCGTTCATGGCTAATTTGATGATCAAAGACTGCGGCTAATTGCTCATGATCGATGATGTCACTGGCGCTCAGTAAGCAGGCTTCAATGACATTTTTGATGTGCGAGAGTTGTTGCATAGCTTACACTAAATCCACAAAAATATTGCGTTGTTCATCTTGAACGATGCTAATCATGCCTTCTTTACCCAATTCTAAAATAGCGATAAAATTTACCACGATATATTGTACCCCCAGTTGGAGTGGAAATAAGGCGTAGAAATTAGTTTTGCCAGTTTCACGCAGCAAGCGTAAAATTTGACTCATTTGCTCACGCACCGAGAGTTCTTGCTTTTTTATATGATGTTCGCTTTGCACTTTAAGGCTGCGTAACAGCAAAGTATGCCAAGCTTTTTGCAAATCTTGCGGGCGTAATGTCGGTAATTCGGCTTCAGTTTCCTCAATCATCACATCCACCCACAAATAATCACGATAAGCTTGTGGCATCGCATTCAAATTTAAACTGGCTTGTTTAATTTGTTCATATTCAACTAAGCGACGAATTAACTCTTGGCGTGGATCAAGCCCATCATCATCTTCTTCATTCGAGCTATTAATTGGGCGTGGGAGTAATATCCGCGATTTAATTTCGAGTAAAACTGCCGCCATCAGTAAATATTCACTGGCTAATTCAATATTCAAAACTTGCATTGCATGGATATAGGTGACATATTGATTGGTGATTTTAGCAATCGGAATTTGCAAAATATCTAAATTTTGCTTACGAATCAGATATAATAATAAATCGAGCGGACCCTCAAACATATCCAAGAATACCTTGAGCGCTTCAGGCGGAATATACAGATCATGCGGTAGATCGGTATATTCCTGTTGATGCAGTAGAATAGTATTCTGGTTTAGGATTAGGTTTGACAAATGATTAATTAGTCTGCGTATTACTAGGGTTAAGCTGTGCAGCAGGCACGGCCATGGCTTGTAATTGCTCCAGTGGAAGAGTGCTACCAATGGCTGGTGCAGTTTGAGTGACAATATTTGCCATTTCATTTTTGTACATATATTGCACACTGTAGCCAACTTGGGTTTGTACGGGTTTGTATGCCGTTGCACATTGGGTAGATGAGCCATGCTTGGCAACGTAATTGGGTTGATTTGAGCGTTGAATTTCACGCCCAATTAGTGCGCCACCAACTCCACCAGCAATTGCGCCAACAGCTGTGCCACCACCACCGCCATGCACTTGGTTACCAATCACACCACCAGCTACTGCGCCAGTTGCGCCCCCAATTAATGCACCTTCGGTGCCATTTTTCCTATTGGCAACATATGAGGTTGTGCCAACCTTGTGACAATCTTGGTAAGCTTGTTGGGTAGTTATGAAGTTTGGGTTAACTGAAATAATTTGCGCAGTGCTGCTTTTGGTTAACATAAAGGCTATTCCTGTTGCAATAGCTACCGCAGCAACGGCGGCAAGACTAATTAGTAATGTTTTATTTGATTTAGATTGCTGTGGTGCGTAGTCATCATCATAATAGTCACGTTGTGGGCGATTGTCATACTCCTCATGACTTCTGTTGCGTGGTGCAGCTGATCGACGTGGTGCACGTTGTGGATAATCATCACGTTCATTTGCCTCGTAATTAGTTTGGCGGTCATCGCTGTTACTCCGTTGGCGTGGACTAGTTGGACGTTCATCTTGATCATAATCATTCTGTGGACGACGGGTGTTTCTGTTTGGGTTTGCTGTATTGTTATTACGTGGACGATTTGGATTACGCGTGTTATTTGAGTTGTTATTGTTCATTTAATTTATCTTTAATAGTTTTAAATAAAAATCTGCAATTCAATAGCGGTTGCAGATGTCTGGATTAACCCATTATTATAGTTTATATTATATAAATTTTCAACTAATTTTCCTAATGGAGTTGTTGTTTTGATAGATAAATTTGGTTAGAAAT
>DPRZ01000198.1 GCA_003538525.1 Neisseriales bacterium | reverse complement strand
GTAATTAAAGAACATATGTCATTGATTATCTTAGCTGTAATGGTGGTGTCAGTGTTGCCAGCCTTAAAAATGATTTGGGATACGAAATTTAAATCGAGTAAGTAATTATGCATGCAAGAATACATAAACTTAATGATAATTTAGTTAATCGAATTTGTGCCGGAGAGGTCGTTGAAAGACCAGCTTCAGCACTTAAAGAAGTTTTAGAAAATAGCATTGACGCTGAGGCGAGCCAAATTAATGTTGAGTTATTGGAAGGTGGCATCAAATTAATTCGGGTGACGGATAATGGTAGTGGAATTGCGGCGGAAGATTTACCACTTGCAATTGAACGTCATGCAACCAGTAAATTAATTAGTGAAGATGATCTGTATGCTATTCATACGCTTGGGTTTCGTGGCGAAGGTTTGGCATCAATTGCTTCGGTATCTTGGTTTAATTTGGCTAGTCGTTTGGCTGATAATTCGATTGGTTATCAAATTAGTAATATTTTTGGTGAGGTGCAAGAAGTTAAACCTGCCAGCTTAAATTTTGGCAGTGTGGTTGAAGCTAAAGATCTTTATCATAATATTCCTGCGCGTAAAAAATTTCTTAAAAGTGAAACAACCGAATATTCACATTGTAAAACAGCCTTTGAGCGTCTTGCCGTGTCACATCCTGAAATAGGCTTTCGTCTCAGTCATAATACTAAAGAAATTTATAATTTATCAGCTAGCGATTTAATGCAACGAGTTGCAGATTTATTTGGGAGTAGTTACGTCACGCGAGCTTTTTGTGTAGCAGAAGTCGGTGGTGAAGAATTAACTTTATCTGGTTATGTTTATCATCCAGCTTATCTGGAACAAAATAAAAATGTGCAATTATTCTATGTGAATGGGCGTTTCGTACGTGATAAAGTTGTACAAAATGCAATTAAACAAGGTTTTAGCGGTGTGTTACATCATGAACATGCACCGAATTATGCTTTATTCTTGACGCTTGCCGCCGCCGATGTTGATGTTAATGTTCATCCAAGTAAAAGCGAAGTGCGCTTTAAAGACTCGGGTGCAATTCATAGTTTTATTAGTCGCTCATTAAAAAAGACTTTAGCCGTAAGTATGAATCAATCAAATTCTGATTTAAATTCTGCTGAGATGTCAAGTCGCGATATTTCACATCTTTCAACTCTTGCTGCAGAAGATTTCCCCCGATATCATAATTATGAAAATTATGCGAGTGCCAATTCAAGCCCTGAAAATATGACTCGTAGCACTGGTTTTGCCACCCAAGGAACTTATACTAATAATGCGGAATTTAGCCAAAATCCGAACCTAGTGCGTGAGTGGTTAGGCAGCTCGTTTCCAATTAATCGCCAAATTACGAATAATGATTTATTTACCGATGAAGAAACTAACTTAGCTGAGAATAACCTTACTTTGCCGCCGTTAGGGTATGCCTTAGCACAATTGCAGGGGGTTTACATCTTAGCGCAAAATAAAGATGGAATGATCGTGGTTGATATGCATGCGGCACACGAACGCATAATTTTGGAGCGCTTGAAGTTACAACTCGGTACAAATGCAATTGCGGCGCAACAATTATTGATGCCGTTAGCATTGCAGGTAACACCGCGGATGTTGGAAAGTTTGAGCCAGCACCATGCTGAATTATCGTTGCTAGGTTTTGAAATTGATATTATTGGCGAAGAACAATTGGCGATTCGGGCTATTCCTTTGCTATTGGACGATGGCAAAACCGAACAATTGGTGCGTGAGGTGTTACAGGATTTAGTTAACTTTGGCGGTTCAAATGTAATTTTAGAGCATCAAGAAGAGATTTTATCAACGATGGCCTGCCATTGTGCTGTGCGTGCCAATCATCAATTATCGTTGGCTGAAATGAATGCATTATTGCGTGAAATGGAACAAACTGAACGTTCAAATTATTGTAATCATGGGCGTCCAACTTGGTTTAAGTTAACGATGCGCGATTTGGATGGAATGTTTATGCGCGGGAAATAGGTTGAAGGTGCCGAAAAATTAACTTAAATTTTTAGATGGATTAAAAAATGAGTTATTTTTATAATAAAAATTTGAAATTACATTATGATGTGTTGGGTAGTGGTAAGCCATTGGTTTTAATTGCAGGGATTACGTGTGATAATAATCATTGGTCATTAATGAAATCTGAATTAAGTAAATCATTTCAACTTATTATGCCAGATAACCGTGGTGTTGGTAAATCTGACACACCTGAGTGTAATTATACGGTTGCTGATATGGCAGCAGATATAGTTGCGTTGCTTGATAATCTCAACCTTGATAAAGTATCCATTTTAGGGCACTCAATGGGTGGTGCTATAGCGCAATATTTGGCGTGCTATTATCCTGAACGCGTTGAGAAGTTAATTATTAGTCATTCGTTTATCAAGTTTAGAGCATCGAGCATAATGTTTTGTCAACACGAGTATCTATTAGCCGAATTAAATGCGAGTCCTGAAATTCGTGCTACAGCTATTTTACCATTTATTTATAGCGATGATTTTATTGGAAATGGCGCTAATGTACAAGCCTTGATTAATGCAATAGCTACAACTAAGAGCAAGCAATCGCTAGATAGTTATAAGCAACAGATTTATGCAATTAGCGAATTTAATTCAATGGATTACATTCAAAAAATTAAAGCTGAAACTTTGGTTATTGCTGGTGAGTTTGATAAATTAGCACCATTCCAAGATTCTCAGGAAATAGTGAATAAATTAGATAATGCTAAGTTGAAGATTATGGCTGGAGCACACGTCCCAATGTGGGAAACTCCAGAACAATATGCTAATTTGATAACAGCATTTTTATCGAGATCTGTAGTTGTTGTAGAACAGCATATTAGTCAGTACCCAAATCCGATAATTGTGAATGCTGGCGATGTAGTCATCACTGGACGAGAGGATAGCGAATGGATTGGCTGGGTTTTTTGTACTAATATTCAGTCTAATGTATCTGGTTGGGTACCACAGCAAATAATCTCAGTGCTTACAGTTGAACGTGGAATTATTCTTGAAGATTATTCTGCAGTTGAGTTAAATGTTCTGCCCGAGCAACAAGTAAGCATTGAGCGTGAATTAAACGGTTGGGCGTGGTGCTGTGATGGTGAGCAACGTGGTTGGTTGCCATTGGAGAAATTAAAGATCGCCAAAGATTAGAAATTCTTGAATTTAAATGTGAGTTACCTTTTATTTGTTAATTGTCAATGGGTGTGTTAAAATAGCACAGTTAAAATTAACGCTATACAGCTAGAAAAGGAAAATTATGAAAAAATTCATCCTGATTGTTTTAGGGCTTAGTTGGAGCATGTTAGCTGGTGCGGTTGTTCCGTATGACCCTGTTATGACGCAGAGCCCAAATTGTCAACAGTTGCAAAGTTTAGATAAAAATTTAAGTCAAGCCATTAACCACGCATATCTTGCTCGTAATCAAAATAGCCTTGGCGCGCTAGTAATTAAGCAAAAAGATCTTGAGTTACACCATCATGAATGTTTTACAAGTTAATTTTATTAGGTAACAATTATGAAAAAAGTTAGTTTATTAGTATTAGGGTTTTCTATTAGTTTGAGCGCGTTGGCTGCACCACAAATGGCGAGTGAAAGCGCTATGCAATGTCAACAGATTCGTCAGCAAATGAAGCTCAATCATCAAGCTATCGATGTGGCGTATCATAAAAATGACGCTTGCACGATGGGCAAACTGATGATTCAAAATCGTCAAGCATTTGAAAGCCATCCAACTTGTTTTCCAAAGATGGAAAAGATGATGAAAAGAATGCAGCAACAAAATTCTGCACTACCAACGACAGCTAAGTAAAGTTTAACCTCACTGTCTATCAGTGAGGTTTTTTTACAAATAGAGTATTATTGGAATTTAAATGAGTAAAAAAATAGGTTTAGTCAGTTTTATTTTGCTGCTAATTGGTTTGGCTGCTTGGCTGATTTATTCAAGCAAAAATAAATCCAGCACAGTGAACTTGGTAAGTGAATATGGTGATGTGGTTAAGCAGTCTGGGTCTGCTCCAACTGCATTAAAACCTGAGTCAGCCCCAGATATTAGTTTAACCGCAATGTTGCGGGCTGGAATTTATACGGATCAAGGGATTTTACAGAGCGAATCAATTAATCTTGGAAATATTGCTGGTCGCCGTTTGATGCTCAATGGTCAACCGTTACAGGTTCAGGCGGTCTCTGAAATTGAATTGGTTAAAGCTTTTGAATTGGGTAACCAACAAATTGTGTTATTTGGCTTTAATCAAGGTGGCAATCAATGTGGAATTCAGTATCAAATGCTTAGTATCACTGAGAGCACCAGTAGCACAAGTAAAGTATTTGGTAGTTGCTTGCAATTAACTAGTGTTGTAGAAAGCGGTAATGAAATTATTCTGAGTATGCCACAAAATAATCCCTACTTAGGGGCTGATGTGTTAGTTAATTATAAATATTCAAACGGACAAATTTATGAGCAAGCTA
>DPRZ01000110.1 GCA_003538525.1 Neisseriales bacterium | reverse complement strand
CCAATGAAAATCATAAGACTAGTTTCGCAGATAGCCGCAATGAACGCAGCAGCGCCAACTTTAGCAATCTTTTTCAAGCTAAACTCTAGCCCAAGTGAAAACATCAGGAAGACTACACCGAGTTCGCCCAGAGTGTTAATGATACCCTTATCTTGAATTAGCGTCGGTGTAAGATGTGGTCCAATGATGATTCCTGCTACCAAATAGCCGAGCACAACTGGCTGCTTGAAGCGGTTAAATAACAGTGTAACCATGCCTGCCACGAGCATGATTAGTGCCATATCATGAATGAAAGTGTTGCCGTGCATCAGCGTTTCAACTTAGCAAAAGCCGCAGCCATACTACTGTTATCAATGGCAGTAATCTTTTTAGGCGATGCTTGACGTGGTTGATTGTTGTTGGCTGGCATTGAGCGTGGCTTAGTTGAGCTTAATGGGATATTTAACTTATTCAATCCTTTCATCGTGAGCCCAATGCGTTTGCGTTTTTCATCGACTTCCTCAACACGAACTTTGACGATTTGACCAACTTTAAGTACATCATTTGGATTGGCCACAAATTGATCGGCAATTGCCGAAATGTGTACTAAGCCATCTTGATGTACACCAATGTCAATAAATGCCCCAAAATTTGCAACATTGGTCACGATGCCTTCAAGCTCCATACCAATTTGTAAATCACGAATTTCATTGATACCTTCTTTGAATTGTGCAGTTTTGAATTCACCACGTGGATCGCGTCCTGGTTTGTCTAATTCTTTTAGCACATCTTGAATGGTTGGTAATCCATAACCATCATTCACAAAATCGCTGGCTTTAATCGAATTAATGAGTTGACTATTACCAATTAGATCTGCAATTAATACACTATGTTTGGCGGCAATTAATTCAACTAGTGGATAGCTCTCAGGATGAACTGCAGATTTATCGAGCGGATTTTTGCCATCATTAATGCGGAGGAATCCTGCGCATTGTTCAAAAGTTTTTTCGCCAAGCCGTGCTACTTTGGTCAGTTGTTTGCGGTTATTGAATTTGCCGTTTTCATCGCGGTAGGTGACAATGTTATTGGCAATCACGCTATTTAAGCCCGCCACGCGCGCTAGTAATGGCGCTGAAGCAGTATTTACATCTACGCCAACCGCATTTACGCAATCCTCAACCACATTAGCCAGACTTGTTGCTAACTTATGCTGATTTACATCATGCTGATATTGACCAACGCCAATAGATTTAGGATCAATTTTAACTAATTCAGCCAGTGGGTCTTGTAAGCGCCGCGCAATAGAAACTGCACCACGTAGAGTTACATCTAATTCGGGAAATTCTTTCGCAGCAAATTCTGATGCCGAGTAAATTGATGCGCCTGCTTCTGAGACAATTACGATTTGAACATGAATGTCTTTGAATTGTTGACAGAGATCTTTGATCAATTGCTCAGTTTCACGCGAAGCCGTCCCATTACCGATACTAATTAGTTCTACTTTATAGGTTTCACAGAGTTTTGCAATAGTTAAAATAGATTCTTCACGATTGCGTGTAAATGGATAAATCGTGCTAGTAGCAAGTAATTTTCCCGTATTGTCAATTATCGCAGCTTTAACACCAGTGCGAATGCCAGGATCTAGTCCGAGAGTAGTTTTACTACCCGCTGGTGCTTGTAATAATAAGTTGTGTAAATTAGTTGCAAAAACCTTGATTGCCTCGGTGTCGGCTTGCTCACGCATAATTCCTAAGAGTTCATTTTCGAGGGATGGATAAATTTTAGCTTTCCAGGTTAAACGTACACATTCGCGAAGCCAATTACTCGCAGCAAGATTATCCGTAATGGCAAATTCAGCAATAATTAGTTGCTCAAAATGTGACACCTCACCACGTGCTAGAGTTTGTAATTCAGGGTATTCTATAGCGATATTTAAAAATCCTTCATTGTTACCGCGTAAAATTGCGAGGGCTCGATGTGAAGGAATGCTTTTAACTAATTCTTGATGAGCAAAATAATCGCTAAATTTAGCGCCTTGTTCTTCTTTTCCTGCAATTACTTTAGCGCACAAAATACCTTCATAGGTAAAACGCTCACGAAGTTTGGCAAGTAGGGCAGCATTCTCGGCAAAAACATCGAGAAGAATATAGCGTGCACCATCGAGCGCATCTTGTGGATTATTGATGTTGGCCTCTGGGTTTAAATATTGAGCGGCTAATAACAATGGTTCTTGGGCTTGGTTTTCCAGTAAACTGAGAGCTAAAGGTTCTAAACCTGCTTCTTTGGCGATCTGTGATTTAGTTCGACGTTTGGGTTTGTAAGGCAAGTATAAATCTTCTAAAGTGGTTTTATTATCCGCCGCGTAAATTTTTTGTTCTAGTTCAGGAGTTAATTTAGCTTGTTCGTTGATTGATTTAAGAATAGTTTCGCGGCGTTCATCTAACTCGCGTAAATAAGTTAGTTTTTCAGCTAATAAACGTAATTGAGTGTCATCTAGCCCACCAGTTATTTCTTTACGGTAGCGGGCAATAAAAGGTACAGTTGCGCCACCATCAAGCAATGCTACGGTGTTTTCAACTTGGTGTTGCTGAACATTTAATAGAGTAGCTAAGCGTTTTTCAATACTTAATAACATGTCGTGTCCTTATTGTTGTGTAAGCTAAATTTATAATTTGCTTAATTTAGAATCGATATTTACGATATTTAATTTAGTGTGGCTAAGTAGATTACTACAATCATGGCAAAAGGTATTTCTATTGTCATGCACATAACTTAGTGAAATTGGGATTTCTTTTTTGCGTGGGATAGAATATGTAACTTGTTTAGATTGGTGCATGATGTGTCTTTGTAATAATACAAGTAAATGAATAAAAAAAGCGACAACTCTTTAGTTATCGCTTTTTTGTTTTTAATTTTTCTATAATTAGAATTGGCGGAGTGGACGAGACTCGAACTCGCGACCCCCTGCGTGACAGGCAGGTATTCTAACCAACTGAACTACCACTCCACGTGGTGGGCGCTACAGGATTCGAACCTATGACCCTCTGCTTGTAAGGCAGATGCTCTACCAACTGAGCTAAGCGCCCTTGACTTAACAAGGTTAATTTCTCACAAAAGATAAATGGCGGAGTGGACGAGACTCGAA
>DPRZ01000004.1 GCA_003538525.1 Neisseriales bacterium | reverse complement strand
CCAGTAATTGAAGAAATTATGTTAACTGGACGCACTGAAACGAATATTACCCCAGTACCCACCACGCGTAAAGGTGTTTTGAGTTTAATTAAACATTTAAAAAATGGTGGTTGTTTAGGTATTTTACCCGATAATGTAGCATCGGGTGGTGATGGCGAATGGGTGAAATTTTTTGGACAAGATGTCTATGCGACTTCATTAGCGGCTAAAATTTGCCAAATGCCGAATACGCATGCGGTAATTGTGCAAAGCTTACGCACGAAAACTGGCTTTAGTTCTAAATGTATTCCATTTAAACCGAGTAATGACGAAACGCATGATATTATGCAAGAACTCTATGCTGCAATTGAAAGCTTAGTGCGTGAGGCTCCAGAACAATATTATTGGTCATATGATCGTTTTCGTCATCCAGAGAAGGCAAAGCCAAAACCAGACGCCTAGCATCAGCTAGTTCGATTAAAACTGTGATTCGTTAGTTACTAGCATCAACTACCTTCTTTCACTCATTTGTAAAAAGGTAATCAATGCTCAATAAATTTCTAATCAGTCTTGGAATTTGGGTTTTACGTTTAATTAGTTTATTGCCAATGCCGTTAACTCGCGCACTTGGTACAGTGATGGGGTTAATCGCTTATGCTTTAATGTCTAAGCGCCGCCATATTGGCATGGTTAATTTGAATTTGTGTTTTCCAGAAAAAAGCTTAGCAGAGAAACAGAGAATTTTACGCCAACATTTTGCTGAGTTATTCATTATTGGCTTGGATTATGGTTTATTATTTGGCGCGAGCAAATTTCGCATGCGGCGTTTAATCAAATACCGTGGATTTGCGAATTTTGAAAAATATTATAAGCAGCGCCCAATTGTGTTACTTGCGCCGCATTTTATTGGTTTAGATATTGGTGGTAATCGTACAACTATGGATATTTCGGGTTACACTATGTTTTCAGAACAACGTAATCAATATTTGTCGGAGCGAGTTAAACAAGCGCGCACACGTTTTATGATTCATAATGGTGGGGAAATTTTCTCGCGTAAAGATGGATTACGCACAATAGTCAAGAAAATGAAGCAAAATAAGTTGCCATTTTATTATTTGCCTGATCAAGATATGGATGAAAAAAGTTCGGTATATGTACCATTTTTTGCTCATCCAAATTGTGCAACGCTGGATACCTTACCCAAGATATTAAAGTTAGCAGATGCGGTAGTAATTCCGATGGCGACTTATCGCGAGGGTAATCAGTATGTGATTGAGTTTGGTCCAGCGTGGGAAAATTATCCAAGTGGCGATGTACATGCTGATGTTGCCTTTATGAATCGTCAAATTGAGGCAATGATCATTAAACACCCGAGTCAATATTTATGGATTCATAAACGTTTTAAAACACAGCCAAATTTACCGCGTGGACAGCTTTACGAAAGTTGCTAAGCAATTAGATTGTTGAAATTTATAAATAGAATTAGGTAGTTAAATAGTTTATATTCGTGCAAAAAAGGTATGTATTTACCGCACAAAATCTTAGCAAGAACATCATCATCAGTTCTTGAATAGGAAATTAATTCAAAAAATTTATAATAGAGGATAAGCTTTAGATGATCGTAGATAAATTATTGATTAAGTTAGGTTTAGGGATATTGCGCTTATTTAGCGGTTTACCGATGCCGATTATTGATTTGCTTGGTGGCGGCTTGGGTTTCTTAGGTTATCATTGCATTAGAAAACGCCGCAATGTTGGCTTAGTAAATCTGGGGCTGTGCTTTCCTGAAATGAGTGAGGTAGATAAGAAAAAGCTCATTTTGCAGCACTTTAAAGAATTGATGCGTTCAACTTTATGTTATGGATGGGTTTTTTATGCTAGCCCAAATAAATTACGCCGTTTGATTAAAATTCGGGGCTTAGAGCATTATACGAAGATTCGTGGGAAGCACCCAGTAATCTTGCTGGCGCCACATTTCTTGGGTCTAGATATTGGTGCGAATCGCCTAACTCTTGAAACACCTGGCTATAGTGTTTATTCTGCGCAACGGAGCGCTTATTTAAATGAACGTATGAAGGCAGCGCGCCTACGTTTTATTAAAGATCAAGGTGGTGAAATTTTCTCGCGCCAAGAAGGGTTACGCAGTATTGTGCGTAAAATGAAGCAAACCATGATCCCGTTTTATTATTTACCCGATCAAGATATGGATGAAAAAAATTCGCTGTATGTACCCTTTTTTGCCCATCCTGTCTGCGCTACCTTGGATACTCTGCCCAAATTAGCTCAATTAACTGAGGCGCTAATTATTCCAATGGCAACTTATCGTGAAGGTAATCATTATGTGGTGGAATTAGCTGCTCCGTTAGAAAATTACCCAACTGGGGATACCAAAGCTGATGTAGCGACGATGAATCGTTATATCGAAACTATGATTATGAAACATCCAGATCAGTATTTATGGATGCACAAACGCTTTAAAACCCAACCGAATTTACCGCGAGGGAAATTATACGAAAATTGTTAAGGATTCTTCAAATATGAAACAACATCAAAGCAAGCCAAGCAAATATAGCCCAGAGCAAATTTCGCGGCTTTTTCCTTATAGTCTTGGTGAAGATATCGGCAATGCAGTTAGTCATTGCGTGGGTGCATTAATGGGAATTGGCTTGTTAATTAGCCTCGCTTGGATTGCTGGTCGCTATGGGAATTGGGTTGATGGCATTGCGTTTATTTTTTATGGTTTAACGATAGTTTTTATGTTCACCATGAGCACGGTTTATCATTCGATGGTTCATCATACAGCGCGTGATGTACTTAAACGTATGGATCATGTGGCGATTTTTATCTTGATTTTGGGGACTTATACGCCATATGTGTTTAGTTTGTTAAAGTCTCCACGTGGTTATATGACGTACGCGGCATTACTCGTTATAACCGTGGTTGGTATTGTATTTAAAGCTATTTATGCGGGTCGTTTCAAACGAATTGGTACCTTGATTTATGTTTTAATGGGCTGGTTTTCGATAATATTATTACCAGAAATTATCGCTAAATTATCTACCGCAGGGGTAATATTTTTTATTCTAGGTGGACTAATTTATACGGTTGGCGCATTATTTTATGCGTTTAGTAAGTTTAAATATTCGCATATGGTTTGGCATATTTTTGTGGTTCTGGCTGCATTGTCAATGTATTTTTCAATTGCGCTATATATTTTGCAGTATCGTGGAGCTTAGTTAGAATGTTAGATATTTTAGTTGTTATTAGCGTAATAATTATATATATTATGTTGCAAAAATTTGCGAAAATTCCTCAACCTTTATTTTTAATTGGTTTAGCCTTATTTTCATTAATTATTTATTATCCTGGAGTGCCACAAGATGATACTACGTTTATTTACCAAAATTTTATAACAGGTAATTATTCTGATTGGCAGCCGCCAATTTATAGCCTTTGGTGGCATTTATTTCATTTTAAAGCTGCAGATTTTATAATGAATATGGTGCTTTATTATTCTGGGTTAATCTATATTAGTTATGTGTTGTATCGTAAGAAACTACATTGGCAAAATAATTTGCTGATTTTATTTTGTTTTTATCCTTTATATGCAACGCAGTTGGTGATTCTTTTAAAAGATGTGCCATATACGGGGTTTTTAATTCTTTCGGTTGCAATTCTGCTTGCATTGCAAGTTTATAAATCTAAATTATTGAGAATAGTTTTATGGACTGCTTATTTTTGTGTGATTTTTCTTGCAATAGGTTTTAAATATAATGGTTTTTTTGCCGTATATCCAATGTTGGCTTTTGGAGTATATTTAGTCTTGCAGGATTTAAAATTGAATAGGTTAGGAATTAAGCCCATTTATACAACAATAGGTATATTATTGCTTGCTCTTAGTGTGGATGCTTTATGTGTTGTTGCCAATAATGTAATTACGTATAGTATGTTTGATGCAAAGAAATCACATTCCTCATTAATGGTGATGTACAATGATTTAGCTAATATAGAATGTAGTTCTGGCAGTGAAGTTATTCCTGATGAGTACTTTATAGCAGATGATCGTCGCGGTATAATGTGCAATCAATTTTTTATTAATTATCGTAACTATGAGCCGTTGATGGTGCCAAATTGGAGTGGTGCGAATAATCCAGCGATTTTTGATTATAACATGGACGGAGTTGATGAGGTTCAGTTTGAAAAAGTTCGTGATACGTGGTTACATGTTGTTTTGAGTAATCTTGATGATTATGCTGTGTATCGTGCTAAATTTTTATCCACAATAGTTTTTACACAATGGTGGTGGACTCCTTTATCTATTAATAATCCAAGTAATATTGAAGTTAAATTGTCTAATCTTATAGTTGAAGAGCGTAGAACATTAGGAACATTTAATGCGTTATTGTTAATATTAGGTAATTTGTTAGTATTGGTTT
>DPRZ01000200.1 GCA_003538525.1 Neisseriales bacterium | reverse complement strand
TTAATGATTATTGTTGTTTAATTTTTTTAGGATGTTACCATGAGCGATTTAAATATGCAACCTGAGACTACACCAGAAACTACTCCTGAGGCTACTCCAGCTAAGAAAAAATGCTGTGGTAAAGTTAGAGGTTTTTTTACACGTGAAGCTAAAGAAGGTCAACGTGTTTTTAACTGGAAATTCGGTGTTTTAGTGGTAGCAGTTTTACTGATTATTTGGATTATCTAATCGTCAGTTGAAATTACTATGTAAGGAGCTTTTCTAAGCTCCTTTTATTTATATTTAGTTAGGGTTTTAATGAAATATCTGCTGTGGCTATATTTAGCCAATATTTCTAATCGCTTTCGTTGGTTTGCTACTGTTTTGTTTCGTTTGAGTATGATTGCTTTGGCCGTCGAACACTTAGCCTTAGCTACGCATACTCGACCAGTTTATTACGATCATGTTATGCATATAATTAATTTAACCTGGTTAGCTGCGCTGTTGGCGTGGTTTGTGATGTTGTTGCCGAGTTCCAAATGTATTACGAATGTTTTAACCATTGCGAGACGTGATGACTTTATGCGTAATAGTTTGTTTGCTAAAATTTTACGCTTGATTAAATATATAGTCAAACATGATCTGTTTGATAAAAAATATAGTCGCGGTATTTATCAACGTTTTGTTACACCTAAAAGAATTAAATTGCTTTATATCGGAGTTTATCTGTATGATATATATAAAGTTTATAGCCGTGCGTTAGGTGATTTAATCTATCTCGTGGTGGCTTATTTTGCTTTTGTCTGTGCTTCGTGGTTGTATGTGGATTTAACTGGAAGTAATTTGTATTATTATCCATCAATTGCAACCAGCTTTAACTGGGGGCTTGCGATAATTGGTTTCTTAATTTTCAAAGTGATTTTCTTGCCTGACTTTAGAACGCTAAAAAATGCGGCAATAAAAATTGCAATTAGCGCAGCATTACATAAATTCGGTATCATTAAAGCAGGTTATAAACTTGATGAAAAATTAGCCAGTTATGAACCATCGCAAAAGGAGCAAGATAATGCCTAAACTCTTTATTTTCTTTGTATTAGGCACGCTATTTAGCTTAATTTTTCATTTTGTAGTTGGCGGCGATAGCGCATTAAATTATCAAAATATGGTAATTAAATTTAATCTTTACGATGTCTTATTAGCCGCATTATTGCTAAGCAATTTATTCGTTTTAATTTTGTTGCTTAGACGTAAAAAGTAGTTTTAATTGTTACCTGGTTGAAGGAAGTCCAAGCTTGACTTAAAATTTTGCATTAGCTGTTTGCTAATCTTAGTTTGGGTCATGGTTGGACTTTCTATATTTCCTTGTACATGATAACTGATAGCTAAAGCTTTGTTGATTGGGTCACCAATTAATTTTTCACCAAGATACACAAACATCCCAATGATTGGATTTAAGGTTACAATTCCTGCGGTGGTAGCAATGGTTCCACCTAGACGAGGTTCAACAGTTAAGTAGGTATCAACGGTATTGCTTTCAGGGTAGTAATTGCCAAATGAATTAATCTTAGCTACATCACCGAGTAACTCTAAATTTTCAATTTCAACTACGTCATTTTGCATATGAATATTGGCATTTAAATTTTTATAAGCCAGACTTTTACCAAAAAATGAATTAAAATTAAAGTGGTTAATATTAGAAATATTTAAAGCGCTCAAATTAATCACCCCCATTAAGGCGCCAAATAACCCAGGGTTCACGTGTACTAATACACCATCATTAATATTTAAGCCAACGCGCGCATTGAGTTGATCGCGTTTAAAATCTGCTAAACCACCAGGCCAAGTCGCACTAAGATCCAATGAGCCACTGCCTTTGCTAAACATATCGCCTTGATTTAATTTTACAACTAGGCTGGCAAAATTATAAATGTCTGAATGGAGATTTAAGGCAACATATTCGCCGCTCTCATTACATGACATACAATGATTAGTTAAATTAAATCGAGTCATTAAAGCATGATTACGAATCATGAAGTTTTCTAAATAGAGTGAGTCATCTTGTTGGTAAATATGTCCACTTAAGCTACCCCAGTAGTAATCCTCTAGATATAAATTACGAATTTTTAGAGAGGTAGTCGGTAAATTAAACACTTCTTTAGGCTTTTCTATGCTTAGTTCAAGACCAGATTCATTTTCATTACTATCTTCATCCTCATAATTTAATGGATCAGACTCTTGCAGCGCAAGGTTTACGCTAGCTAAGATCGGGTAGGTAACTAAATTGGATTCATTTAAGGGGTTGGATTCAGAACTAACCAAGTTAAACGCGCTGATAATTTCTGATTCGCTATATTGATTTACTGATTCTACATCTTGCGCATTACGGCTTTCTGCTGGGATGTAGAAGTTTTTACTGGAGAAAATCAAGCGTTGTAAGTCGAGGTTTAATTTATTTTCTTCGACTAAGTATTCGGCGGTTCCCTCAATATCAGGGGTGGTTATTTGTGCATTAATTAATTCTGGATCAATTTGTAATTTAAGCTCACCACCAACAATATTATAATTATTCAGCCAAAAAGCATTGGTGTTAAGTGTCATGTGGATTGGCCATAGCCCATGTGGAGCTAATGTTTCTGACTCTGCGCTAAACTCAGTGTCAGATTCATTTTGTTCTTGTTCCTCTGCGCTAAGGATGACTTGGCTTTCGCTGCTGTTGGCTGATTCTGCAGGTTTTAGCTGTTTAAAGAAATTCGCCCATTCTTGGATGTTGGTTTGCTCTAAATAGGCTTGAATAGTGATTGGCGAGCTTTCTTCGCTTGGATTAATTTTAGGAGTTAAGTTATTGCTACCTAGCCCAAGGTATAAATTAGTTAGTTGAAAATCGCGATTAAAACTAGCTTGTGCGGCCAATTGATTTGCATATTTAAAATTAAGCGTGCGATGTGTCTCAGGAGCTAAATTTAGCTTAACGGCTAGATTACTAACTGTATTTGATTCACTTTTAGCCAGTGGCTCGGGTGCATTAATTTGGACGCCAACTAAATTACTTTGGAATTGAACTTCTTGTTGCTTTAAATTATAGTTGACCTTAATTGGCGCATGACCACGAATTACCTGAGTTAATTGTGGCTCGATTAAATCGGCTGCAGATTCATAATCAAAATTGGTTGAACTAATTTCTAATTCATTTTGATTTAATAAGTTGAATTCAAAAATGGAGTTAAGTGTTTTAGCACTAATGCGGCTAGTTTCAATTCCATTTTGTGAAAAATTTAATTTACCTTGAATTTCACTCAGTTCTAAAGCAGGTGATTTTAGGGTGAGTTGACTATTTTCAATATTATACGAGCCACTGAGCTTTAAGCGTTGTGGGTTATCAAGAGATGAGCTTAATTTAATATTGGTTTGCGCATTACCTGTTATTTTAGTTAATTGATCTTCAAGTGTGGTAATTTGCGGTTCATACGGTGATTGACGGAAGTAGTCTAAATAATCTTCATGTGAGCCATTGATTTGGATGCTTGCAGTCATGGTTAAATGGTTTTGACTGATATCATTAATGCTCATAGTTGTGTTGCTTAACCGTAGTTGATCTAAATTGCCAGAATTTAACTTGAGCGTTAAATGTTGGTTTTTGATCGCTAAGTTACCATTTAGATTAGATAAGCCAGGCCATTTGGGCATAAAGTTATAATTTGTATTATGTAATTCGCCATGTAAGCTGAAGCTACCGCTTTCATTCTTGAAGGGGAAATTCTGTGGGTTACCATTGATTTTAATTTGGAGATTATTTAAACTACCAGTTTTTAAATTAGTTT
>DPRZ01000010.1 GCA_003538525.1 Neisseriales bacterium | reverse complement strand
CACACATAACCTTTGGGTTTATTTAAAACGATATAACGAAACTGCTGTTTTTCCAGCGTTAATTCAGGAGAAAGTTCAACTTTGTCCAAGAGAGGGTTCAATTTAAAACCCAATTCGGTAATTATTTGACCATTAACCTTAATATAGCCCTTGGCAATAAACTCATCGGCCTTGCGGCGAGAGCAAATATCTTGATCTTTGAGGTATTTATTTAAGCGTACCAATTCCACAACTATTCTTTCTTTGCGATTAAAACAGGATTAAACCATTGATTATAACAAGAAGCGCTAAATGACAACTAAATTAATGATTAGAATTATTGTGCACTGCATATGTATTTTGAGACCTAACATTGCTATAATCCGCTAATCATTTTTTAATCTTTAAAGGTAGTCACTATGCGTAAAATACTTCTCACTTTGTTACTCTCCGCATCTCTGGGTGTAAGTTTTGCTGATAACGCCAATAAGCCTACCGTTGAAATCTTAGCCACAGGCGGCACCATCGCGGGTACGGCTAGCTCACAAACCTCAACTATTTACAAAGCTGGTAGCTTAACCGCCGAACAGCTAATTGCATCAGTAAATGGATTAAGTGACCTTGCCAATATCCAATACGCCCAAGTCTATAACAAAGATAGTGGTGATATAACGCTCAACGATTGGCTACATCTCGCAAGCGAAGTGCAAAAAGCGGCAGATAATCCAAAAATAAATGCCATTGTAATTACCCATGGTACCGATACAATGGAAGAAACGGCTTATTTTCTTGATCTAGTGATTAAAACCAATAAACCCATTATTTTAGTTGGTGCAATGCGCCCAGCGACTTCGATGAGTTCAGATGGTCCGCTCAATTTATATAACGCTGTAGCCGTAGCCATTGATAAACAATCAAGTTCACGTGGTGTATTAGTTGCGATGAATGAAAAAATTTTTGATAGCCGTAATGTTACTAAAACTAATACTACCGAAGCCTAAGCCTTTCAACAACCCAACGGCGGGACAATTGGCAATGTTAACATGGGTAAAGTTTCATATCAGTCAATAGCAACTCGAGCAAACACGAATAGCACTCCGTTTAGCGTCAACCAAGAGAGTAAATTACCTGATGTAGAAATAATTTATGAATATGCTGGCGTAAACCCACAAATGCTTGATCACATTCTCGATACCAAAGGTTTAAAAGGACTGGTAATTGCTGGCGTTGGTGATGGCAATATCCCCAGTTATGAAAAAGATTTCCTAATAAAAGCGCGCAAAAAAGGCATCGTAATTGTGCGCAGTAGTCGGGTTGGCAGCGGAGCAGTTAGTTACGATTACAACAATCTTGATACCACTTACGATTTAATTGCAGGTGATAACCTTAATCCACAAAAAGCACGGATTTTATTAATGCTAAGCCTGATGAAGACTAATGATGTTAAACAAATTCAAACTAATTTCTATACTTACTAAAAAGAGGATATTATGAACTACCGTATTGAACAAGACTTTCTTGGTGAATTAAAAATTCCGCATGACGCATATTATGGCGTGCACACAGCTCGAGCCTTAGCCAATTTTAATTTACCCAATTATCATCTAACCCATAACTACTTAATTCAAGGCTTTGCTAAAGTTAAAATCGCGGCGGCCAATGCCAATTATCGCACTGGTAAAATTAATAGTGAAACCTGTAAGGCGATCATTTTTGCCTGTGAACAAATTTTAGCGGGCAAATACCTCGATCAATTTACAATTCCTGCCATTCAAGGTGGCGCTGGAACCTCAACCAACATGAACGCTAATGAAGTAATTGCTAATATTGCACTCGAGCATCTTGGCTATGAAAAAGGGCGCTACGATATCTTGCACCCAATTAACCATGTCAATATGTCACAATCAACGAATGATGCCTACCCTACCGCAATTAAGCTCGGAATTTATGAATTAATTAATGAAGTCGAACGCAACTTAAAATATTTGCGCCGTTGCTTAGAAGATAAGGCCGATGAATTTAAAGATATAATGAAAATGGGTCGTACTCAATTGGAGGATGCAGTGCCAATTGCTTTAGGGCGTGAATTTAAAGTTTATGCCATGGCAATTAATCGCGATGTACGACGCTTACATCAAGTCAAAGAGTTATTTTTGCAGGTTAACATGGGTGGCGATGCAATCGGGACTGGCGTCTCCAATCATCCTGATTATCGAATTGCAGTAATTGAAGAACTGCGTAAAATTACTAAAACCCCGATTACCGCCTGTGAAGATTTAGTTGATGGAACACAAAATTTAGATGTTTTCCCACAACTCTCAAGCATGTTAAAAATTTGTGGTTTAAATTTACGTAAAATTGCTAATGACCTACGTCTAATGAACTCTGGTCCAACCACATCAATTCATGAAATTGACCTACCTGCATTACAAGCTGGTTCAAGCATTATGCCAAAAAAAGTCAATCCAGTGGGTGCCGAATTTATCATGCAAATTGGCTACAAAATTTTAGGCAATGACTTAATTGTTTCAGAATGTACCGTCGGTGAATTTGAATTAAATGCTTGGGAGCCACTAATTGCCGATGCGCTATTTGAAAGCCTAACTCTTTTACGTGACGGATTAGAATTATTTTCAAATACTGTAGTAAAAGGTATAACTGCCAATAAATCACTTTGCGAAGAATACTTTGAGCATTGTCCAACAGCGGCAACCGAGTTAATCTCGATTATTGGCTATGACAATGTGGCACAAATAATTGCGCGAGTTAATGAAACTGGTGAATCGTATAAAAAAGCTGCAATCGAAATGGGGTTTGTCGAAGCTAATTATTTTAGCAAATAAGACAAAGAGATACATTGCGAACTTTTAAAAACATCGTAACACTAAAACCCAACATTAATGCAAAAGTATGTTACATTTTAGTTTTTGTTGGGGTTTTATATAATTTTAATGCACATTTTATGTAATTAATGCTACAATATAGCAAATTGGTATAATGGGCTGTTTCAGCTCATTATTGTTTTTTTAATCGCGAAATAATTCGTATGGGAGCTAACCAGAATGAAGGCAGCACGGGCAATCATTATCAGTTTAATTTTAGGCATTCTCTTTGGCTGGGTAATTAGAAATATTAGTTTACCTCAAGCAACAACCAACTCGCTCTTAGAGTATTTATCGATGGCTTCAGATATCTTCATTAAGCTCATCAAAATGATTGTTGCGCCATTAATTTTCGCATCACTCAGCTTGGGTGTCATTAATATTGGCGAAAACTCAAAAGGTCTTGGGGTTTTGTTTGGTCGCGTATTGGGATTATTTGTTATTTCGTCGATTTGTTCGTTATTTATTGGTTGGTTTGTAATTGATCTATTTAAACCAGGTCTTTCTATGGTTGAAGTTGGCAAAAGCTTACTTGAATCCGGAACGATTGCAGGTGGTAAATTTGACTCATCTTCAATTTCATTGTCGCACTTTGTTCAAGAAACTATTCCAGATAATATTATTAATGCCTTTGCAGGTGGACATATTATTCAAATTGTGATTTTCTCAATCTTTTTTGGAGTTGCTTTAACCAAGGTAAATCCAGCTGGACGTGAGTTAATGCGCAATTTATTGGATACTTTAATGCACGCGATGTTTGCAATTTGTAATGTCGTTATGAAATTAGTTCCAATTGCAGTTTTTGCCTCAATTGCCAATGTTATTATCAAAAATGGTTTTGGTGTGCTTTATACTTATATGGTATTTATTGTTGAATATTACCTTGCGTTAATCGTCGTATGGCTAGTAATCTATCTAGTATCCTTAAAAGTTGTTGGACGTAAAATTAATGAATTAATTAAAGCTATCATTCCACCACTATCTTTATCGTTTGCAACCTCATCTTCAGAAGTGGCTTACCCAGCGGTATTTGAAGCTTTAGAAGAACATGGCGTGCGTGAAAAAATTAGTAGCTTTGTAATGCCGATGGGTTATTCTTTCAATATGATCGGCTCAATGGTTTACTTCAGTTTTGCAATCATCTTTATTACCCAAGTATTTGGAATTGATATTTCATTTACAGATAAATTATATATTTTCTTTATGTTGTTAATCACCTCTAAAGGTATTGCTGGTGTACCACGTGCATCCATTATGGTGATTTCATCGGCGGTGACAGCTTTTCATTTCCCTGCTGCAAGTATCTTACTCTTGTTGCCAATTGATGCCTTTGCTGATATGGGACGCAGTGCCACCAACGTTTATGCTAATGCAGTGATGACAACTTTCATTGATAAATGGCATAAAGATTAAGTCATAATTCTTTAAACTATCTTGCAAAGCCGCTAAACATTCTAGTTGGCTTTGCTTTTT
>DPRZ01000008.1 GCA_003538525.1 Neisseriales bacterium | reverse complement strand
AACTTGACACATCATCATAGGAGCTAAGATGTTCTATCAAAAGCATATTTTCTTTTGTACCAATCAAAAACCTGCGGGTAACGGTTGCGGTGATTTCAGCGGTGAAAGCGGTTTTAATTTTGCAAAATTATATTTGCAAGGTCTTGATTTATGGGGTGAAGGTAAACTACGCGCGAGTAAAAGTGGCTGTCTGGGCCGTTGTGTTGTTGGTCCAGTGTGTGTAATTTATCCTGATAGTATTTGGTATAGCTATGTTGATGAAAAAGATGTCCGTGAAATTATTGACCAGCATTTAATTCAGAATCAAATTGTTACGCGTTTGCAAGTCTAGATTTATTCAGAACTGGCTTTAATCAAGCTAGTTCTGATTTTTCAGCGTTGTGAATTTACTTGGATTGTATAATTAGCTAATTGATTCGTATAGTCACGATCACCAACCAAAATATTCAGTGGTGTGCTCTCTGGTAGCGTGGATAAATAATCAAAGATTAAGTGATCATTATTTAGCGTTTCCATTTGGGTGATGCTATTGCGCTCAGGGTCAAACCAGTTGTAAATTGGTGTAATCATTAAGCTGTTTTGATTATCGCTAGCTAAAGATAATTGTTCTTGGATCTCGGTTAATTTTTTGATAGTGGTGTAGTAAGCAATACCATTAGAGGTAACCACTTCATTTTTATTTAAAACATCATAATAGCGTGCCAGAACGGGATTTGAGGACATTAAGATAATCCGATGTTTACTCTTCCAGAGTTTTTTAAAAGTTAGTTGTTGCCAATCTTGCTTGGGGGTTAGATAAGATCCAAAAGCCATTTGTAAGTAGTTATGCAAATTATTTAGGTCGTTTTCAGACATATAGCCAGTTTCATTGCGTAAATTATTATCCAGATCAATAAAGATAATTTCTTCAGAGTTATCCGCAATGAAGGCTTTAATTTGTTTAATTATAGAGTTTAGATCGGCAGTTAAATAATAATTAGAGGTATAATAAGTTTCGTTTTGCAAGCAAATTTGCAGTTCAAGATATCTAATTCCATTCTCGAGTTGCTCACTAATATCATCATTTTGAGTATTTAAATATGTGGTGAAATCGTTTTGAGGAATGGCATCATTTTCGCTAACTAATTTGGCTATTTTAGCATTAGTTGATAGGCTATCAGGTAGAGTTTCACCAATGCAAACGCTTAGATTGGGATTGTTAGTTAAATTATAAGCATTTGAGAAGTGTGAACCTGGTATTAGGACTTGGTTTATTTTTTTTGGCGCTAATTTACTTGTGTTATCAGCCATCCAGCTTGAGTTAAAACTACTGCTGGAACAGGCAGAGATTATTCCAGCGATACCAGCTAGCGTCACGTTACGAAAATAGCGCATTTAATAGCCTTATTATGGAATATAGTGTTTAGTTAAGTAGGTTTCTAGCGCATAGCTTGAGCCAAGCATCGCAGGGTAATCATGGACAATAACATAGATTGGCATTTTAGCTAAGAACGTCCGATAGCGCCCTTTATCTTCAAAGCGGCAACGGAAATCCGATTTAAGGAAATAATCTAATATTTTAGGAACAATTCCGCCACCAATATAGACGCCACCAAATGCGCTGGTGATACAAGCTAAATTTGAAGCCGTTGTGCCTAGAATTCGGCAAAAATAATTAACTACTTGACTGCAGATGAAGCATTGATTACTCACACCAAGTTCGGTAATTTCACTTGGGCTAGGAATACGTTCAATTGCAACGCCTTTTATTTCACAAATAGCTTCATACATTACTTGTAAACCAGGTCCAGATAAAACCCTTTCAACCGATACATGTTGAAAACGGCGATGAACATGTTGCCAAAGTTCAAATTCTTCTTCACTGACCGCAGCAAAGCTCGAGCGTCCACCCTCGGCAGGAATTGCAAAGTATTCATCTTGTAATGGGTGTTTGAACAGGGTTGCCATGCCAAGCCCTGTTCCTGGACCAATAATGCAAATTGGTTTACCTGAATCAGGTTCTTCACCACCAACTTTAACCAGTTTCTCTTTGGGAATATGTGGAATTGAAAGCGCTAGTGCGTGGAAATCATTGAGGAAAATCAAACTGTCGAGTTTAGCATCAATCTTGGTTTGCATCATTGAAGATAAGTGCCATGGACTATTGACCATAAATAAAGTATCATCCACAATTGGCGAGGGTACAGCTAATGCGGCATGTTTAACTTGAGGATATTTACTTGCGCTCAAATAACTATTAATTGCATCGGCTAAAGTTGGGTAATCACGACAGGTTAAGGTCTTAATTTCAACAAATTCATAAGGTGCAATTTCAACTGCAAAGCGCGCATTTGTGCCGCCAATATCACTGACTAAACGTGGGAAATTATTTGCTAACATTTATTAGTATCCTCCTATGGTAAATAGCCTTTATTAATCAAAGTATCCAAAGCGTAACTAACCCCAAGAAAAGCTGGGAATTGGTGCTTAATAACATATACGGGAATATTCTCTAAGTATTTACGTAAGCGCCCTTTATCTTCAAAGCGACAACGGAAATCAGAGCTAATAAAATAATCCAAAATTCTTGGAACTACTCCACCACCAATATAAATTCCACCAAAAGTATTTGCCATAACGGCTAAATTCGACGCTAAAGTTCCGAGCATGCGACAGAAGTGATCAAGCGTAGTTTGGCAAATCCAACATTCTTGATTTAAGGCGCGTTCAGTTATCTCAGCAGGGCTTGGCATTTGTGAAATATGAAAACGTTTTTGATCACAGACCGCTTCATAAATTAATTGTAGCCCAGGCCCTGAGACAAAGCGTTCAAAAGAAACATGATGAAATCTTTTGTGGACAAATTCCCATAATTCAACTTCTTCAATATTAACCGGTGTAAAGCTTGAATGTCCACCTTCAGCTGGTATCGCTAAGTATTCTCCATTTGGATGGCGAATTAAAGAAGCAACGCCCAAACCAGTTCCAGGTCCAATAATGCCACGTGGTTTATATGGGTCAGCAGCAACTCCGCCGACTTTAATTAAATGTTCTTCGCTAAGATGGGGAATTGCTAAGGCCAGAGCATGGAAATCATTTAAAAATACGACATTCTTTAAACCAAGTTGTAATTTTGTCTCTTCAATTGAGAAGGTGTCCCATGGGCTATTAACCATTAAAATCTTATCGCCAGCGATTGGAGTTGGTAGCGCAATAGCGGCATATTCAATATGTTCAATGCCGACACTTTCTAAATAAGCATGCGCAGCGTGGGCTAAGGTTTTGTAGTCTTTACACGGGAGTACTTTAGTGTGAGTGTAATTATAGAGAGAAGTTTCCAAGCTAAATCTAGCATTGGTGCCGCCGATATCGGCAACTAAACGTGGGAAAGT